>JAHFCS010000353.1 GCA_023249395.1 Gemmatimonadota bacterium | reverse complement strand
GAAATGGGGGGAACTGCACTCGCCGCGAAGGGTTTCGTGCGGGTGATGAGTAGTTGTAGTTAAACCAAAGAAGAAGGACCATCCTTCGAGAGGGTTTCAAGGCGGCGACCCGTTCCGCCTTTTGCTTTCCTCACCGTCTCATCGCCTCACTGGCGACGTGTAGATCCGTACATCCGGCGCAGTCGCTCAAGAGCCCGTAGGATCTGTCTGCCGAGCCTTACGGGCGCATCGTTTGTCACTCTGACTCTCTCCCGGGGGGACTTTGCTTCGGGTGGGCAAATACGGATATTCCGTGGCACTGCCAACTCCCAACCTGCGCGCGGATCTGAACCATGTTCGGCTGCCTCCGAAGGCTCGGCTGTCTTGTCATCCTGATCATCATTGCCGCCGTGTGGTACTGGTATGCGCGTGTCGAGCCGTCCCGCCACGCGGGAGCCACCGCAACCGGTGCCGCGCCTCGGGGATGGGAGCCGCTCTCGCAACCCAATGCTGAGCGCGGCCGGCGCGCCGTCGAGTCGCTCGGGCAGCGATCGGGACCTGTATTCGCGAATCTTACGGCGAGTGAAGCCGCGTCATACATCTTCCTCGCTGCTTCGAAGCAGCAGCTTCCGCCCTCCGCGCAGACTATCTCTTCGGCAATCATCGGCGATCGCATGTACGTGCGAGCGAACGTCGCGCTGAATGAGATCGGCGCGAAGAGACTGCTCGGATCGCTCGGCGGCCTGTTTTCGGAGCGCGATACGGTCACTCTCGGAGGAACGATGACCGTCATCCGGCCCGGACTCGGACAGTTCCTCGTGCGGGAAGTCAAGATCGGCAACCTCGAGGTGCCGTCCCTGATAGTGCCTCGGCTCGTGGCGGAGATCCGGCGCGGAGTCGTTCCTCCCGGCGTCGCGCAGAACGGATTCCCGATGCCGCTTCCAGAATACATCTCCGACATCCGCATCGCCGACGGGCGCATCACCATCTACAAGAACGCGCCGTGAGCCGTCGAATTCTTGTCGTCGACGACGAGCAGGGCATCCGCGCGGCACTGGGCCAGCTCCTCGAATACGAGGGATATGATGTCCGCTCGGTGTCGAACGCGGCGGACTGAATTGCCGAGTACCAGAAGTGGAAGCCCGATCTCGTATTTATGGACGTGAAGATGGCCGGCATGGACGGGCTCGAAGCGCTGAGGCGTCTTCGGGAGTTGGATCCTGCGGCAACCGTCGTGATGATCAGCGGACATGCGACGATTCGCACCGCCGTCGAGGCGACGCAGCTGGGGGCGTACGAGATCCTCGAGAAGCCGCTCGATACGGATCGCATCCTCGTCATGCTCCGCAACGCCCTGGCCCACCTCGATCTTCGTGAGGAGAATACCCGCCTTCGCGACGTCAGCAGCACGCCTTACGAGATCGTCGGCGATTCCGGCGCGATGCGCGCATTAGTCGACAAAATCAAGAAAGTGGGGATGACTCCCGCGCGGGTGCTCATCACCGGCGATAACGGAACGGGAAAGGAGCTCGTCGCGCGGGCGCTGCATCGTCATTCGCCGCGGGCAAAGAAGCCGTTCGTCGAAGTGAACTGCGCGGCGATTCCCGGCGAGCTCATCGAGAGCGAGCTGTTCGGTCACATGAAAGGATCCTTCACCGGCGCGACTGCGGATCGGGCCGGCAAGTTCGAGCAGGCGAACGGCGGAACGCTGTTCCTCGACGAGATCGGAGACATGAGTCTCGCCGCGCAGTCAAAGGTGCTCCGCGTCCTCCAGGACAACGTCATCACCCGCATCGGCGGTGCGCGTCCGATTTCGGTGGATGTGCGCGTCATCGCGGCGACGAACAAGAACCTCGAGGCCGAGATCGCCGCCGGGAGATTCCGCGAGGACCTCTACTATCGCTTGAACGTGGTCCCGATTCACGTCCCGCCGCTGCGCGAGCACCGCGAGGACATTCCGGAGCTGATCGCCTATTTCATGGCTGTTCTTTCGGAGCGTGAGGGAATCACACCTCGCCGGATCAGTGAAGGCGCGCTCGAGCGGCTGGGATCGCTTGACTGGCCCGGCAATGTCCGCGAGCTGCGGAATACAATCGAGCGCCTTCTCATTCTCGCCGGCGGACCGGAGATCTCGGCGCGCGACGTCGACCGCCTTGCCGGCGCGCGCACCGCGGACGACACCGGCCTCGGCAATCTCACCCAGTGCCGGACGTTCGAGGAATTCAAGGACGCAGCCGAACGGGCGTATCTTCTTGGCAAGCTCCGCGAGTTCGACTGGAACGTGTCGGAGACTGCGCGGGCAGTCGAGATGCCGCGGTCCAACCTGTACAAGAAGATCGAGCGCTACGCGCTCACTCGTGAGCACTCATAACGTTTCCTATCCCGACAATGAAACAATTCAACAACTTCATCGGCGGTGAGTGGGTTCCTCCCGACTCCGGCGCGTGTTTCGAGAACCGCAATCCGGCCGACGTAGCCGACCTGATAGGAGAATTTCCGCTTTCCGGGGTGAACGACGTCCAGCGCGCGGTCGAGAGTGCACGTCGGGGCTTCGCTGTCTGGCGGGCGACTCCCGCGCCGGCGCGTGGAGACGTTCTGCGGCACGTCGGAGATATCCTCACCAGACGCAAGGAGGAAATCGCCGACGCGATGACCCGCGAGATGGGCAAGCCCCTCACCGAGACGCGCGGCGATGTTCAGGAGGGAATCGACACTGCCTACTACGCTTCGAGCGAGGGACGACGGTTGTTCGGCCACACCGTCCCGAGCGAGCTTCGCAACAAATGGGCGATGAGCTTCCGGCGGCCCATTGGCGTCGCCGGAATCATTTGCCCGTTCAATTTTCCGCTCGCGATTCCGACCTGGAAGATCTTTCCCGCGCTGCTCTGCGGGAACGCCTGCGTCTTCAAGCCCGCCGAGGACGTACCGCATACCGGGACGCTGCTCGTGGAAATATTGCTTGAAGCCGGAATTCCGCCCGAGGTGATCCAGCTGGTCCATGGAAGAGGGGAGGAGGCGGGGGCGGCAATCGTCGATCATCCCGACGTCCCGCTCATATCGTTCACAGGCTCGACCGAGACGGGAAGATTTGTCGGAGAAACCTGCGGCCGGATGCACAAGCGGCTTTCGCTCGAGATGGGCGGCAAGAACGCGCAGATCGTGATGGATGACGCGGACCTCGACCTCGCGCTTGAAGGAGCGTTGTGGGGCGCGTTCGGAACGACGGGGCAACGATGCACGGCTACGAGTCGTCTCATTCTGCAGAGGGGAATTCACGATCGGTTTCTTGGCATGCTCGTGGACCGGGCGAAAGCGCTGAAACTGGGCGACGGCCGAAAGGCGGGTACAGACGTCGGTCCTCTGATAAACGAAGCGGCAGTGGAAAAAGTGGAACGCTATGTCGACATCGGAGTGGAAGAGGGGGCCAATCTGATCTGCGGAGGAAAGC
>JAHFCS010000020.1 GCA_023249395.1 Gemmatimonadota bacterium | reverse complement strand
AGTCGCACCCCATGGTCATTTGAAGAGCTGAGGCACCTCGAGGACCTCGCAAGGCAGGATTTCTCACTCCGCGTCATCGCATTGAAGCTCGGGCGATCGATGGCGGCAGTGGACGCCAAGGCGGCGCAGATGAAGATCGCGATGAGACGAATGAAGAGACGCTACCAGCGAAAGGTGGATAGCGCTCAGGACTCAGCGAACAGATAACCAACCCCGCGCTCGGCCTCTATGCGGCAGGTCGCGCCGGCCGCCAGCAGCTTTCCCCGCAGCCGCGCGACATTCACGTCAACCACGTTCGTCCGCGGATCGAAGTCAATCCGCCAGACCTTTTCCAGCAGCTCGCTGCGCGGGATGACCACTCCGCGAGGCCTGGTCATGAAGTATTCGAGCAGCGTGTATTCCTTTGGCGTGAGGCTCAGTCGCCGGTCATTGACGGCAGCTTCGTGCGCCATGCGGTCGACCACGATGTTGCAACAGACGATTCGGATCGCGCCGGCGGGGATTCCCCGTCGCATCAACGCGCGGATGCGTGCGCGTAACTCCTCTACTTGATAGGGCTTTTTCAGATAGTCGTCCGCACCGCATTCCAGGGCGTCGACGATGCTTTCTATCGCATCCACGCCCGTAAGGACGAGAATCGGGGTCGCGTTCCCCCGTTCACGAACCGACTTCACGACGGTCAATCCGTGGCCGTCGGGCAGCATCAGGTCCGTAACGATGATATCGTAGTCGCCGGAGAGGGCAAGCCGCTCCCCATCGCCCACCGTCGCGCCGAGCGTGACGGTGAATCCCTCCGCCTCGAGCACCCGCTTATTGAGGCGGGCGATGGGCCCGTCGTCTTCGATTACCAGTGCACGCAAAGCGTTCTTCAAAAGACCAGCGTCCCTCCGATAACAGGATTGTAATCCTCGTGACGCCGCACCACGGTTGCGTCCAAGATAGCGCGCGTCTGCCCAATGCCGGTAGCATCGGAGCGCGGCGGCATTCTGCCGCTGCCACGAAACGTCCTTGAAATGGAGCACGAAATGAACACGGCAAAGAACATTCACGGATCCTTCCTTAGCCTCGCTGCGCTGTTGCTGCTCGCCGTCGGTACGGCAGGCGCCCAGACCACTGCGACACAGACCTTCAGCACCCAGGTCGATGTCGTCCGCGCAATCACCGTGTCCGGCAATCCGTGCACTATGACGATTACCGCCGCGACAGCAGGCACCGGTCTCACCTCGGTCACCAACACCTCGACAACGTACTCGCTCACCACGAACGATACCGTTGGCGTTGGCGATAAGGTCACGGCGAAAATCTCCTCGGGCGGTGCCATGGCTTCCGGCGAAACCTTGACGCTGACTCTGGCCGCGCCGGGCGGTGGCGGGTCGTCAGCGGGCGCGCTCGCTTTGACGACGTCGGACCAGGACTACGTGACCGGCGTCACGCCACAAAATGCTTCGGGCAGGCAGATCACCTACACGTTCGCTGCCACGGTCTCCGCTGTGCCGCGCAATGCGGTCGCACGCACGATCACCTTTACGATTTTATCTGGCGCCTAGCGCACATCCGAAGGATTTCCGCGGTCGGCGATCAGGTACTGAGTGGTCGTCGGCCGGAAATTCACCCCAAACACACCTGAGCCCTCATGGTGCAGTTGATGATTCGCGGAGCTGGCCTCGCGGCACTTCTATTGATTGCTCAGCCAGCGCACGCTCAGGCCGACACGATCGTCGTATCGGGGTCCCCGAGCTCCATGACGATCAACACCGCTACGCCGGGGGTCGGCCTGGCCTCCAACACCGTCGCCACGACAACGTACTCGATTATGACGGCCACTCAGGTTCCCCTGAAGATCAAGGCGCGCATCTCCTCGGGCGGGGAGATGCCGGCCAACACAAGTTTGACTCTGACCATCGAGGCACCGGGTGGCGGCGGGACGTCAGCGGGCGCCAAGGCACTGACGACGTCGGACCAGGATTTCGTCACTGGCATCACAGCCCAAAATTCTTCCGGGCGTACGATCACCTACGTGTTGTCGGCTACCGTGGCCGGCGCCCCGTTTTCCTCAACCTCTCGCACGATCACCTTCACCATCGGTCCGTGATGAATTTCCCGAATTGGAGACCAGGCGCTAACTCGCTGCCATGCGGCGGCGGCGCAATGCGGCAAACGCACTTCCGCCTGATTGAGGGCGAGATGCCAACTCGCCTCCGGGTTCGCGTGGCGACCCTCGCGGCGCTCCTTTCTATGGCCGGGCCCGCCCACGCTCAAATCAGCGTGCTCGGCCCGCTGGTCCGGGAGGAAATCGGAATTCCCGGCCGCTCGTACGCCGGGACGATCGTCTTGCACAACACGAGCGACCAGGTCCAGGAGGCCAGGCTCACCCGCGCGGACTATAGCTTCTCGGCGGATGGCCGGACACTTTACGACGCTCCGGGAACCTCCGCCCGGTCGAACGCGAAGTGGATCACCCTCACGCCGGCATCGCTGACCATCGCGCCGCACCAGTCGGCGACAGTGGGCTACACCGTGCAGGTACCGGCTGACGCCAACCCACTCGCCGGGACTTACTGGAGCGTGGTTCAGGTCGAAACAATTCCGTCCGGATCGGCTGGATCGTCCGTGGGATCTCCCAAGCGGCCGCAGCCGCGACCGCGGCTTGAGCTGACGCTCAATGTGCGAGTCAACTACGCCATTCAGTTCGCCACCCACATCGGTCAAACAGGGACTTCGCGGATCGAATTCGCCCAGCTCGCGCCGACGATTGACGATCGCGGCCACAAAGAGCTCGAATTCGACTTCCTGAATACCGGCGAGCGGGCGCACCGGTTGGTGCTGTCGGTCGAGCTCTACGCCGCCAGCGGCAAGCTGGTAGGTAAATTCCAGCAGCGCCGCGGCCTCCTCTATCCGGGGACATCTGCCAGGCAACGCTTCGACCTTGGCTCCATTCCGGCGGGTAGCTACACCGCGCTGCTTCTGGCGGACGGCGGCGGCGGCGAGATATTCGCTGGCCAGTTCCCGCTCAAGTATTAGCGAGAGCACCCGGTGATTTCCTGGCGTCAGGGAGCAGTAGGGCTAGCGGAGCCGGGACTTGCCCGGCCTCGGGCGCGCCTATCGCTCTGCCTTGTTGGGCTCCTTGCGACGGCGTTGCCACGGCTCGTCGGCGCACAAGGGAGTTTGGCCAACTCCGGCGTGGAGCTGACCGCCGTCGATTTGTCTCCGCGCGCGGCCGATCCGGGCTCTGCGCTCACTCTGCTCTTCCGTCTGCGAAACCGCTCGCAAACGCGGGCAACGGTGGAGAGCAGGCTCGAGCTCCCGGGGCGATGGCGACAGCTGATTGGTCCCGCCCGCATCGTACTGGAGCCGGGGCAGACGGCTCCGCAGCTCCTCACCATCGTCGTTCCGGGGCGTGCCCTCGTCGGCAAATACACTGTACGCTACGCCGCGTGGGCAGCCGCCGACAGCGGCTCAAAAGTGACCGCCGCGGTCACCGTAGTTGTCCGGGAGCAGCCGCGACTGGGTCTGGAGCTAATCGATGTGGCGCATTTCGTCGTCGCCGGAGAGCGCTTCGTCGTCACCGGGCTACTGCGAAATCTTGGCAATGCGCCGGTAACAGCCCGCCTCGAGGCGAAGGGAAGTCCGGGTCTCAAGCTGCGCAAAGATTCCAGCACTGTGCATCTGGGTGCGGGTGAAACGCACCAGTTGTCTTTCCCCATCGAGACCCGGGGCGGAGCTTCCGGGGAATCCATTCAGTATCTCTGGATCACCGCGACGAGAATTGGCGAAGCCGGGGCAGACTCATCGGTCACGGCACGAGCCACTCCCGAAATCGAGATCGTTGGGCGCGCCCGTGTAGGGGAGAGTCGGCGCCACTCGGTTCCACTTTCGCTCGCGGTGCGCCGCATCGGCGAATCGGCCGGTGGGTCGTCGCTCGGCCGGGATGATACGGCGGAACTGTCGGGAGGCGGCGATTTAACTGAAGGTGGCGCGACCCGCGTAGACCTTTTCGCGCGCCGCTCCCGAACGACGCGGTCCGGGCTTGCCGTTCGCGACGAGTTCCGGTTTGGACTCACCAGTCCCGCCGCTGATCTACGGATCGGCGATTACTCTTTTGATTTCTCGCCGCTTACGGAGACTCGCAGGGTTGCGACCGGCGCGGCGGTGCGCGCCCACCGCGGGCTCTGGAGCGCCGGTGCATTTGTCATCCGCGACGCTGGCCGTGGCAGAGCTCCGCTGAAGGAGGAAGCGGCGTTCGTCGGGTATCGTGTCAAGCCCGGTCTCCAGTTCTCCGCCAACGCGCTTACGCGGCACGGCGCCGGTGCGGGGATGGTGGGGAGTCTTGGCACGGTCTTCAATGCGGCTGCGCTCGGTTCGTTCGATCTCGAAGCCGGTTTGAGCAGTTCCCCGACATCGGGTAGCGGCTTCGCATGGGCACTGCGGGCTCACGGCGCTCCGGGCGGGTTCGGCTACGACATTCGACGGATTCAGGGCGACCGCTCCTACGTCGGACGCTTTCAGGGCGCACGACAGGACAATCTCGGCCTCACCACACCGACGCGCTATCGGCTTCGGCTGTCGGGTCAGATATCGTCGCAGTTCGTCGGAGAAGACGTACTTCTCTCGCATCCCGACTCACTGCCGGGCACCACTCTGTCGTCTCAACGTTCGCAGAGCACGACTATCGGCCTCGCCTGGCAGGACTTGCTCCAGGTGGAACGCCGCACGCTGAAGCAGGAGGCGTTCTTTGCTGGACAGCGCCTCGGTGGAGAGGAGACTGCCTTTCAGGCGCGCGCGTCAGCGCGAATCGGGAGTGCCATCCGCCTCTCGCAGGAAGTCGCGCGGGGGAAGTTGCGGAGCGCCGTGACCGACCCGGAGCAGCCCTTCTGGCGCTTTGCCTTTCGAAGCCAGCTGTCGATCGGGAACCGACAGTCCTACGGTATCTCCGTTCAGCGCCAATCCACCGCACAGTCGGAGTCAACTCCCGCGGTTGAGCAGACCTCCTTCGATCTCACCGGCAATCTCCAACTTCCGACGGGAACCGACCTCCGTCTCCTCGGGTCGGTCAACCGCGGACCGGGGTATTCCCTGGGGGGTACGGTAAGTCCGGCCTCATTTGCCACGGCCATTTACGACGCCGCCGTGACGCAACACCTCCCACTGGGACATTTCGCGACGGCGCGGGTCCGCTCGATGTTACCCCGATTCCGTCCTTCCGGCCGGCAGACGATTCTACAGCTGGAATACCGTGTGCCCATCGGCGTACCCGGCGGCGGCTCCAGTACGGCGGGAGAAGTCGGCGTGCGGGTCAGAGATGCAGAAACGGGCCGCGGCGTTCCCAATGCGCTGGTCCGACTCGACGGTCGCCCGGCGCTCACCGACGGTGACGGGCGGGTGAAGTTCGCGGGCCTGGTCTCGAGGGAGTACTATCTGTCGATCGATCGCCCGAGTCTCGGTGTCGGCCGGATCAGTGACCACGACCAGCCAACTCCGGTTCAGGTCGCGGGCAATCGCACCATACAGGTTGCTATCGCCGTGACACGCGCCGCCCGGATAACCGGAAAGGTGCAGCGATGGGACTATCTTGAACGCCAGAGGCTCCAGGATACCGCCGGCACGGCGATCGTCGAAACCGGCGGGCTCGCCGACATGGATATCGATCTCGACAACGGGGTCGAAGTGCGGCGCCAGGTCACCGACTCCGACGGTGCCTTCGCGTTTACAAATCTCCTTCCCGGGCGCTGGACGGTCCGAATCGTCGGCGGGGCACTACCGGCGTTTCACGACCTCGTCTCCGATTCGACAGTCGTGGACCTGCCGGCCGGCGGCACCGAGGAAGTGTTGTTCAGGGTGTTGCCGAGGGCTCGAAAGATCCACATTGCCCAGACGCCGGCGCTGACACCGATCAAGGCGCCGCCATCGCGGCCGCATCAGCCGCGGTGACTCTCAACGAGCTACCAGCCGCCACTGATTTGTTGCCGCGCGTTACGCGGCAAAGTAGAGTTCGCGATGACCACCGAGCGCAGACGGCAAGATCACACCCGAAGGAATCGCGCATCATCTACATCGCATTGGCATCCAGCATCAAGTGCAGCCGAGTGCAGTGTCGATCTCGCAGGCAACTGAGTATGGGACTGTTTATTCGCGGGACGGGGTGCAGGTCATTGCCGAATTCGCGCACGCGCACGATCTCAGGGTTCACATGGACGGAGCACGCCTCGCGAACGCGACCGCACATCTCGGTGAGCCGCTGAGCGAGATGGCTAGATCAGTCGGGGTGGATGTGCTGTCCTTCGGCGGGACGAAAAATGGCGCTCTCGCCGCGGAGGCTGTCGTTTTCTTCGACCGCGATCCGGCGAAGGGCTTCGACTTCCGCCGGATGCAGGGCACGCAGCTCTCGTCGAAGATGCGGTTTATTGCGGCGCAGTTCGATGCGCTCCTCACCGATGATCTCTGGCTGAGAAGCGCTTCACACGCCAACAAGATGGCGGCAACACTCGGCGCGGGGCTGGCGAAGATTCCGGGCGTCCGTCTCACGCAGCGAGTCGAGGCGAACGAGGTGTTCGCGATTTTTCCGCGCGAGCATATCGCCAGTCTCCAGGAGAAATGTCTTTTTCATGTCTGGGACGAGGCGACGACCGAGGCGCGATTCGTGACGTCCTTCGATACCACGGAAGAAGACGTGGCCGGCTTTCTGCGCGAGACAAGTAAAGTAATTGCGGACTGATGCGTTCACCGGCAAAAGGCCAGGCAAACAGGAGACGACGATGGATCTGAAAAAGGCAAAGGCACTGGTGACAGGCGGCAGCTCGGGGATTGGGTATGCGACGGCGCAGCTTCTCCGCGATCGAGGGGCCGAGGTGGCGATCTGCGGAAGGCGCGCCGACGCGCTGGATGCGGCGGCATCGGCGCTCGGTGCGCTCGCGATCGTCGCCGACGTTTCGCGCGAAGAGGAAGTGAAGCGGATGGTCGAGCGGGTTATCGCCGAGCTTGGTGGCTACAACGTTCTAATCAACAACGCCGGGTGGGGACACTGGGCGCCGCTGGTGGAAACGACAGTCGCCGATTTCCGCCGCGTCTGGGAGACGAACGTCCTGGGAGCGATGCTCGTCGCGCGGGAGTCGGCGCGGCATTTCGTGAAGAAAAACACCGGGAACATCGTGAACATCGCATCGACCTCCGGGCTTCGTGGGAGTGCTGGAGGAACGACTTATGTCTCGACCAAGTTCGCGGTGTCGGGAATGACCGAGTGCTGGAGGGCAGAGCTACGAAAGAACAACATTCGGGTGATGCAGGTGAATCCGTCCGAGGTTCAGACGAATTTCTTTGTCACGTCGGGGCGGCCGGCGCGACCCGAGAACGAGAGCAAACTGCAATCAGAGGACATCGCGCATACGATCGTTGGCATGCTTGAGCTGGAGGACAGAGGGATGATCGTGGAAGCGAGCGTTTGGGCGACTAATCCGCGCGATTAAACGGCGTCTCGCGTGGGGACGCGCGGACTGCTGGCCGCGTTTCGCTTGTCGCTTGGTGCCTACAACCCGAATCTCGCTCTTGCCGCGAACACGATGATGTCCGCTGCGCCCCCGATCCCCAGCCATCCGGTGTTCAGCGAGATGTGATAGTTCTCGGACGCTTTCCAGTTCCGGTCCCAGTAGCGCCGCACCCACGCCTCACGGCGAGCGTTGGTATCGTCCACGGTACGCGCCGCTTCTTCGGCTCCGAGATGATCGCGCTCCATCGTTCGGGCGATCAAAGCCTCGCGCGGAGCGTAACAGAAGACATGGATGGCGTCGGTCCGCTCGGCAAGCATCGCCTGGGCACCACGTCCCACAATCACTAGCGGTCCCGCCACGACCGCCTCTTCGACAACCTTGCGTGTGACTTCGATGAGCTGCTCATCGGTCGGCGGCCGGCGCGCCGCGGTCATCGGAGTCAGCCATTCCTGCGAGCTCATCGTCAGAGCGTCGGTGAGACGCTCGACGAGCGAAGGCACACGCTCCTCGCGAGCTGCCACCTGCGCCGGCGTGATGCCGAGTCGCGCGGCGACCTGATCTACGACACCGTTGTCGAGGAGTGACCACCCCAGCTCCCGCGCCACACTCGCGGCGACTTCCGAGCCACCGGAGCCGAAGAGTCGCGAGACGGTGATTATCGCCATCTAGTCCTGATACGGTCTCCGCCGTTTTTCCTCGTGCGAGCGTGCGTACAGCCCCGCATCGGTGCGCGAGATCTTCTTGCGCGCGACGAGTGACTCGAGGAGCAGCTCACATGCGGCCGCCATGACGGGCGTGTCTTCGCTGTCGGCCAGAGCGGTGAGCTCGACTGCGTCGATCAATCCGGGAACGGTGTCGAAGCCGCTCACCACCGCCGCCGCCTCCACGTCGTCCGCCACCTGGAGCGCCCCGCCGGCATCGAACCACATGATGATCTCATCGGTGTTCACGCCACCCGCGCGATCCTGAAAAGTCGCGTCCGCCGCGCGGCGGATGAGCTCGCGGGCGATGTTGTGTCCGCCGACCAGCTCACCTTCGTACTCGAGCTCGATCTTGCCGGTGATCGCGGGGAGCGCCGCGTAGATGTCGCCGATTCGCGGGACGATCTCTTCTTCCCTGGTGATAAGAGCCCGCCGCTCGGCGTTCGACACGATGTTCTCCATCACGCTGATCGGCATCCGCTGGGAAACGCCGGAGCGCTTGTCGATGCGCTTGTCCTCGCGCGCCTCGAATGCGATCCGCTCCACCACCTCGGCAATGAAATCGGGAACACGCACCGGACGCTGCCCGCGGTCGGTCCAGGCTTCCTGCTCGGTGATCGCCATCCCGAGCTCGACCGTCTCGGGATAGTGCGTCATTATCTCGCTTCCGATGCGGTCCTTGAGCGGGGTGATGATCTTCCCGCGCGCCGTGTAGTCCTCGGGGTTGGCGGTGAAGCAGAGGAGGACATCGAGCGAGAGCCGAACAGGATAGCCTTTGATCTGAACGTCGCCTTCCTGCATGATGTTGAAGAGACTGACCTGCACCTTTCCCGCGAGGTCGGGCAGCTCGTTGAGGGCGAAGATGCCGCGGTTCGCGCGGGGCAGCATCCCGTAGTGAATCGTCAGCTCGTCGGAGAGAACGTGGCCCCCGCGCGCAGCGCGGATGGGATCCACGTCGCCGATGATGTCGGCCACGGTGACGTCGGGTGTCGCCAGCTTCTCCACGAACCGGCTGTCCCGACCCACCCAGGCGATCGGAGTGGCATCGCCGCACTCCTCGAGAACGCCGCGTGCGTACTTCGAGATCGGCGCGAAGGGATTGTCGTTCACCTCACTGCCGGCGACGATCGGCATGACGTCGTCGAGGAGTGTCGTCAACGCGCGAAGAATGCGTGACTTGGCCTGCCCGCGGAGACCGAGAAGTATGAGGTTGTGGCGGGAGAGAAGGGCATTCACGATCTGCGGCATGACCGTGTCCTCGTAGCCCAGGACGCCCTCGAAGAGAGGCCCCCCGCGCTGGAGGCGAACGAGGAGATTCTGACGGAGCTCGTCCTTGACCGAGCGAAGCGCTCTCGCCGGTTCCCCGAAAGGAGTTCTCTTCAGGGCTCCAAATGTTTGTGGGTAGGCCGACGACAAAAGGTGTGTCTCCGAGCGGGACAGAGGAAACGGTTAATCTAGTTGCGTGCAGAGGGGGGTTCTAGCTAGCGGCGAGCCACCGGTTCCGTTACCTTCATTCACCGCCCGAGTCTGGTTGTCGGCACCCTTCCGGGTTGCCCTTGACAGCTAGATACGGCGCGGTAACTTTTTGCCCGCGCCAACCACGAGCATCGCGACTGCGTGCACGGACCGGCGTCTGACCACGTTGGCCCCCTCCAAGGAGATTTTTCAATGAAGCGCATTGCTCTCGTCGCCGCCGTCCTCGCACTTGCCGCATGCACGAAGAAGGACGAAACGCCGGTTGACACCGGCGCCGCAATGGCCCCGGCTCCCGCCGCAATGGATACCGGCATGCAGATGATGGATTCGACCGCGATGAAGGACTCGATGATGAAGGACAGCATCGCGAAAGCAGGGATGAAGAAGTAGCACTTCTTCTCCGCCGGCGAGAACAGGCGCGACTAACCGGTCGCGCCTTTTTCTTGTCCGGTGATCTGCATCGTGCATTCGCCGCCGTCCCAACGCGCGTGCAACGTCGTGCCCGGCGCGACTTCCCGCCGCACCATCGCCAGCGCGACGCCACCGTGGCGGGGTGAGATCGCCACGCTCCTGACATCTCCGACAATGTTTCCCGCATCATCCACCAGCTCGGCGTTCGTCGGCGGAATGGCCGCACTCACAAAATGCAGACGGCGGAGGAATCGATTCACGTGGCCGCGGAAATGGACGCGGGCAACAGTCTCCTGTCCGGTGTAGCAGCCCTTGGTGTAGGAGATTGCGCCGAGCTCGTCGAAATTCGCTTCCTGGGGTATCGTCGCGTCGTTCATGTCGATTCCCCACTCGGGCCGGCCCGCCTCGATCCGCGCGATGTCCCACGCGCGCGCGCTTCCGGGGATCGCCCCGCCGGCGAGCAGCCGGTCGCGCATCACGAGATCCAGCGCCGATGGAGCGAAGATCTCGTAGCCTTCGATGTCGAGCTCGGCGTTACGCGCGATCATGATCCGCGCGTCATCGTGCATCACCTGAAGGTGTCCGTACGGCTCGAGTGCCGCGAGCGCCGCTTCATCGGCACCGGTCGCAGCGGCAACGACGCGTCGCGCCTTGGGCCCGATGACGGCGAGATCGTCAAGCTCAGCCGTGACGTCGCGGTAGGGCGCGACACGCGGGTTCACATACTTCTTCACGATGTCGCGCCAGTTGGCTGCTGCGCGCGGAGAGGCATCTGTGAGCAGGCCCTCGGCGTCGGCGAAGATGCGTACATCGGCGGCGATCTTTCCCTTTGGCGTCAGGGCGGCGGCGTACTGTCCCTGTCCGGGGGTGAGCGAGGAGACGTCGTTCGTGACGAGGCCGGTGACAAGCTCAGATGCACGAGGGCCGCCAAATCGGATGCGGACACGGTCTCCGCGATCGATGAGCAACGCGCCCGAGCGCATTGCCGCATATTCGCTCGCCTCGGACATATTGTGAATTAAACCGGGGCCACCGGGGAATGCTACTGCTTCGCCATGGCATACGAAGCATCGAGCAAGTCCACGGGATGGATGGCTCTGGTGCGCGATCGGCTGCGAAGAAGGCCCGCGCCGATCTGCATCAGACATCCGGGATTTCCGGTCGCAATGAACTGCGCCCCCGTCTCGGCAATGTTGGCGAGCTTGGCGGACAGCACGAGGTCGGACGTCTCGGGCTCGATGAGATTGAAGATTCCGGCGCTGCCGCAGCATTGGTCGGAATCGCGCAGCGGTACGAGCTCCAGCTGTGGGATCGCGGCGAGGACAGCGAGCGGTGGCAGCGAAACTCTCTGGCCATGCAGCAGGTGACATGGAGCGTCGTAGCTGACACGAAGGGGAAGCGCCGCGCCGGGCACGGGACCAGCAGCGGCGAGAAGCTCGCTCACGTCGCGCACCCGGCCCGCAACCGCGGCCGCACGCTCACGCCAGTTTGGGTCGTCCTTCAGCAGATGCTCATAGTCCTTCATCATCGCGCCGCACCCCGCGGAGTTCACGGCAATGACGTCGGCCCCCGAGCGCTCGAACGCCTCGATGTTTCCGCGCGCCAGCATCCGTGCTTTCTCGAGATCTCCGGCGTGAGCGTGGAGCGCGCCGCAGCAGCGCTGGCCTTTTGCGGGTATGGTCGCGTAGCCGTTCACGCGAAGCACTCGCTCGGTCGCGCGATTGGTGTCGGTGAACAGACCTTCCATCACGCAGCCTTCGAGCAGCGCCGCCTTCCCGCGCTCGCCTCCCACCGGCGTGGAGTATGGATCGCGCTCGAGGGGACTCCCCGCGGATGCGAGCATCGCCATCGCGAATCCTGAACGTCCCCCGATCCGTGACAGCAGAGTCGGCAACGGAGTCGCGGCCACGAGGCGCGAGCCAAACATCGCAATCGAGAGCAGAATGCGGTTCGCGAACACAGCGAGTATGAGCCGCGCGATGAAGGGGATCCGGCGGCTCTGGGACAATGTCGCTATGGTTGCCTCGAGCAAGTGACCGTACGGCACGCCGGAGGGACACGCTGTCTCGCACGCTCTGCAGCCGAGGCACCTGCCGATATGCGTCTGCATCGAGGCGTCGTCCGGAGCAACGGTTCCTTCGAGCAGCGACCGCATGAGAAAGATTCTGCCGCGCGGACTGTCGTTCTCATCTTCGAGCGCGAGATAGGTCGGGCACGCCTGGAGACAGAATCCGCAGTGAACGCAGGCATTGATTCCGGGAAGCTCACCCGCGAGCGGCGATCCGGGTAGCGCGCACGGCCGTCCCGCATCGGCGGGAACCGGATCCGGCTCTACCAGGCCCCGCATCCCGTCCAATGGGAGCAGAGTCACGAAACTGGTCCGAGAATACCGGGGTTGAGGACGCCGAGTGGATCGAATGCCTGCCTTATGCTCTGCGACACTCGATCCGCTATGGCGC
>JAHFCS010000352.1:1510-3453 GCA_023249395.1 Gemmatimonadota bacterium | reverse complement strand
CGACAACCGTGAACTGTGCGAGCGATGCTGGTCCGCCCGATTCAGCTGAGCTGACACTGAGGCGTTCCGGAGCCGTGGCGACGACCGTATTGCCGCGATCGGCGATTTTCCGCATGGCGATTGCCGTAATGGCTGACGATCCCGCTACGAGAACCACGGCCGCTGCCGCGAGAAAGATCGGGCGCTGCCAGAATACCGGATGCGGCGCAGCCGTAGTCGTCCGACTGCTTGGAGCATTACGATCCGCTTCTATCGCTGAGCGAATGCCGGCCCACGCACCGGACGGCGGATCAATGCTGCGCGGCAGCGCCGCGACCTGTTCGGAAAGCTCTCGAAGCCGGGCTTCGTCTATCGAATCGTCAGTCATCTGTCCAATGCCTTGATTAGAAGCTTGTGTGCGCGATGCAGCTGCGCCTTTACTGTCCCCACTGCCACTCCGAGCTGCTCGGCGATCTCCTGATGCTGATAACCCTCGATGTCGTGAAGCACGAATGCCATCCGCGCACCTGCGGGCAGCTTCGCGATCGCCGTCTCGAGATCCATCCGTGCGTCGAGTGAGTCAGCCGGCGCAAGTGCGCCGATCTGACTCGTGTCGTCCATCGGAAGGACACGCGCCTCCCGCCGCTTGTCGCCGCGCGCTTTCTCGAGCATCGCGTTGACGGTGAGCCGGTACAGCCACGACGAGAAAGCCGACTCGCCGCGAAATCGGCCGAGATTTTTCCATACGCGAACGAAAGTGTCCTGCATCAGCTCGGTCGCGGCCGGCTGATCTCCGCCCATGAGCCGCAGGCAGAGTGCGTACACTCTGCCCGAGTGCTCGTTATAGATGAGCTCGAATGCATCCAGGTCACCGTTCTGCGCGCGGCTTATGAGATCCGCGGCGGGTTGGTTAGCGCTCGAGTTCGCCTGCAAGGGGACCGTTGATTGTCTGACCGCCGATCGAGTGGCCATGCTCTTTCAACATACGATGCCGGCCAAGGGTCAGGGGTTTAAAGGTGAGGTTTGGTCGCTGACCATGTTTCGATGGTCCCCCGCGAGGTCCCTCCGATGGGGCTGGACACTTTAGTCATTTACTTGAGCTTTCCTCGGAATCTCCGGTACACGACCCACCCGACCAGAGCGAGGGCCCCCACCGGAATGAGCACGCCCAGCAGAGCAATCCCCGCCGAGATGAACCCGACAAAGTTCCGCCACGCCTGACGGATCGCGGCAACGATCGGATTCTGCCCCGGCCCCTGCCCGAGTATCGGCAGCGGCTCGTGGACCGTCACGGAAAGAGTGCTGATCGAGGCTCTCGACTTGAGATACCGGAGACGGCCTTCGTATCGCTCGATCAGCTCCCGCACCCGCGCGAGCTCTCGCTCGACTGACAGAACGTCCTGGAGCTTTCCGGTTCTCGTCGCGAGCAGATCGATCAGTCGCTGCTCGAGCGTCGCGCTCGGTATCTGATCGCGCCCACTGCTCATCGACGAATTCGCGACGTAGCCACCGAGCTGAGTTGCGAGCTGCCGGAGCTTCACGATCGCGGGATTGAGCTTC
This sequence comes from Gemmatimonadota bacterium, assembly GCA_023249395.1. Taxonomy (GTDB): domain Bacteria; phylum Gemmatimonadota; class Gemmatimonadetes; order Gemmatimonadales; family Gemmatimonadaceae; genus UBA4720. The sequence continues at coordinate 1,914 of JAHFCS010000352.1, read as the reverse complement.
TCCACTTCGACGGAAGCTGCGCCGTTTCGGATGACCATCGTCGGCGCGATCTGAGCCGCCGTGGGGAGCTGCGTATCCGATCCGGGGGCTGCCGGCGGTTCGGAGGCCACGTTTGTCTCATCGACGACCGCTGCATCGAGTGTGGTCGTCTGATTCGCTGACGACGTAGAAAAGTCGCGCCGTCCTTCGCCGCCGACTATGCCCGATATTTTGCCAACCACGGGTGCCGTCGGCTTACCACCAGCCGCCCCGGCATCAGCTGCTACCTGCGAGTCGCCAGCCTTGCACAGCAGAGGTTGCGATTGGCGCGGGGTGCGGGGCGTAGCTGGCCTCGCTCAAGGCATTTACCGCGGAGAACGCGGAGAACGCGGAGAACGCAGAGTTTTTTTGTTTTGTTTTTCCAT
>JAHFCS010000352.1:0-1500 GCA_023249395.1 Gemmatimonadota bacterium | reverse complement strand
GAAGCGACGGAGCTGGCACTCCCGGCGGGAGCGCTGCCGGCTGTCGCCGCTCGCCCACCTGCTGGCGCCACATCGCGTAATACAGCCCCTTCCGGTCGAGCAGCTCCTCGTGCGCACCGGACTCGACGATCCGGCCCCGCTCGAGAACGTGAATGCGATCGGCGTGCATCACCGTTGACAGCCGGTGCGCGATGAGGATCGTCATCACCGCCCGGTCGCCAGCGACGTCGCGCATCGTCCGGCTGATCTCTTCCTCGGTGAGCGAATCGAGAGACGACGTTGCTTCGTCGAACACGATGAGGTGCGGACGCCGCAGCAGCGCGCGCGCAATTGACAGCCGCTGTTTCTCGCCGCCTGATACCTTCACTCCGCCCTCGCCGATCACCGTGTCGAGTCCTCGGTCGGCGCGGGCGAGGAGACTGTCGGCCGCTGCCTTGTGCATCACATCGAGGCACTCGATGTCCGTTGCGCCAGGCTGTACGAAAAGAAGATTCTCGCGAATGGTTCCAGAGAAAAGCTGAGTGTCCTGCGTCACGAACCCGATCCGCTCGCGCAGCCGGTCGAGATCGATCACCTTGCTCGACAGACCGTTGTAGAGAATCTCGCCCTGCTTCGGCGGATAGAGTCCGACGAGCAGCTTCACCAGCGTCGTCTTCCCCGCTCCCGACGGTCCCACGAACGCGATTGTATCGCCGCGCTCGGCGGCGAACGAGATGTCGCTCAGAGCGGGTGTCGTCGCCGTCTGGTGGGTGAAGCTCACGTCCCGGAACTCGAGAGTGTCGAGATCGTCGAGCGGAAGCGGATTCTCCGGCTTGGGATCTTTCGGGATGCTGAGAATCCTCCGGAAATTCTCGAGCGAGACCTCCGTCTCCCGATACGTGTTGATGATGTTGCCCAGGTCCTGAAGCGGACCGAAGATGAAGAAGGAGTAGATGAGGAGCGAGAAGAACTGCCCGACGGTGATCTTCTGCGTGAAGATCAGGTACAGCATCAAAAAGAGGATGCTCGTGCGGAGAAGGTTTACGAATGTCCCCTGAATGAAGCTGAGACTCCTCAGGTAGCGGACCTTCTTCAGCTCGAGCCTGAGGATTTTCCCGGTCGTGGCGTTGAGCCGCCGCACTTCCTGGTCGGCGAGACCGAGACTCTTCACCAGCTCTATGTTCCGCAGCGACTCGGTGGTCGAGCCGGCCAGCGCCGTCGTCTCGGCGACGATCTCCTTCTGGATGACCTTGATCCGGCGGCTGAGCACCGAGCTGAGGATGCCAATCAGAGGAACGGTGAGCAGAAACGCCGGCGCGATGACCCAGTGCACCGAGAATGCGTAGATCATCACGAACACGACTCCCACCAGAGTCGTGAACAGCATGTTGATCGCGAGCGAGATGAACTTCTCGACGTCACTCCGCACCTTCTGGAGCTTGCCAAGCGTCTCACCGCTCCGCTGGTCCTCGAACACCGAATACGGAAGCTCGAGCGAGTGCCGGATTCCGTCGGAGTACA
>JAHFCS010000351.1:1530-3456 GCA_023249395.1 Gemmatimonadota bacterium | reverse complement strand
CGATACCGCGTCGATGACCTCGACGCCGAATCCGAATCGCGCACCGAGCTCGCGGAGCACGCTGACATTTCCCGCGCGGTGGTGTCCGAACCCGTGATCGTGACCGATCAGCAGCTCACGCATGCGGAACCTGCGGCGAAGAATCGCCTCAACGAACTCCTCCGCGGAGTAGGTCGCGAGCTCGTGGGTGAACGGGACGACCGCGAAGTAGTTCACTCCCGTCTCGGCGATGACCTCCAGCTTTTCCTCGAGCGAAGTGAGAAGTGGAGGTGCGGCAGTCGGATTGACGATCTCGAGCGGGTGTGGATCGAAGCTCACGAGCACGCTCGGCATTCCTGCCACAATGGCCCGGTCGACAAGGCGTGTCAGAACGTCCAGATGGCCGCGGTGAACTCCGTCGAAAGTCCCGACGGTTACGACCGTGCCTGTGACGTTCGGCGGCAGTGACGAATCCCCCGAGATCGCGACGAGGTCAGACATTGCCGGCGACGATGGTGAGCTTGCGCAGCGGGGGCGGAGCGTTGCGAAGGTCTTCGAGCGAAGCGGCGTCACTGACGTCGAACTCGCCGCAACGAATGCGGCGCAGAGCCTCGAGATGCGCCGCGCTTCCGGTCATGCGCCCGAGGTCCCGCGCGAGTGCGCGGACGTATGTCCCGCCCCCGCAGGTGATCGTCGCGTCGATCGAATCGTCGTCCCGTCCCTGGACGATCCATTCATGAACCGTCACCGGCACCGCGGGCAGCTCGATGGGATGGCCGCTGCGAGCAGCGTCGTAGGCCCGCGTCCCGTCCACCGATTTTGCCGAATACGCCGGCGGTACCTGCATCAGCTCACCGGTCAACGACAGTATCGCTTCATCGACTGCGCGCAGATCTGGAAACGGAGCCGAGCGCATGACAACACCCGTCGCGTCGTCGGTGTCCGTTTCTGTCCCGAAGCGGATGCGTGCCTTGTACACCTTGGGCTCTGTCTCGATGAAAGTCGCGAGCCGAGTCGCTCTGCCGATCAACATCAGAAGCAGGCCGGTTGCAAAAGGGTCCAGAGTTCCGAGGTGGCCGATGCTGCGCTCGCCGTATGCGCGGCGCGCGGCGAGGACCATGTCGTGCGATGTAACGCCCGCCGGCTTGTCAACGAGCAACAGACCCTCGGCGCGGACGGCCGACGATTCCCTATTCGGTCGGTCTTCCATCACCGGCCTCTGATGACGCCGGAGCATCGGCGGCGCGCCCGGCGCCACTCGATGGAGCGTCACGGATTCCAGCGAGCAGCGATTCGATGCGCGCCGCGCGAGCGATGCTGTCGTCCTCGCGGAACTGGAACTCGGGAGCGACGCGCAGTCTGAGCGAGCGGCCGACTCGCGCGCGCAGATGCGAGGCGGTGCTGTCCAGGCCCTCGAAGGTCGCTTTCTTTTCCGCCTCGCTGCCCATCACGCTCACGAAGACCTTGGCGTGACGAAGATCGGGCGTTATCTCCACGCCCGTCACCGTGACGAATCCGACGATTCGCGGATCCTTCGCAGACTCGGCCAGGAACGTCGCTACTTCTTCGCGGACCGCCTCGGCCACCCGGTCCGCGCGACGAGTGTTACGCAGTTGCAGTCGACGTCAGAGTGCGCGCGACCTGCTCTTTGCGATAGCACTCGATGACATCGCCGATCTTGATGTCGTTGAAGTTCTCGATGCCGATGCCGCACTCGAAGCCTTCGCGGACCTCCTTCACGTCGTCCTTGAACCGGCGCAATGAGCCGATGACGCCGTCGTAAACCTCGACACTGTCGCGGATGACACGCGCGCGCCCCTGACGGCTGATCAACCCGCTGCGAACCGAGCAGCCGGCGATGACGCCCATCTTCGGCACCTTGAACGTCTCGCGGACTTCCGCTTCGCCGAGCACGACCTCGCGCTCCTCCGGGCGAAGCATTCCCTC
>JAHFCS010000351.1:0-1520 GCA_023249395.1 Gemmatimonadota bacterium | reverse complement strand
TAAATGACCTTATAGAGCTTGATGTCAACGCCCTCGCGCTCCGCCGCCGCGCGGGCGTTGTTGTCCGGACGCACGTGGAAGCCGACGATGATTGCCCCCGATGCGCGGGCGAGCAGGATGTCGCTCTCGGTGATGGATCCGACGCCGCGGTGGATGACTTCAACCGAGACCTCGTCGTGCGACAACTGGCCGAGCGCATCGGCGAGCGCTTCTGCCGGACCGCCCTGATCCGCCTTGATGACGATGCGAAGCGTCCGCTTCTCGCCGGCGGCCGCGGCGGTCATGAAGTCCTCGAGCGAGACGATGCTCTTGGAGGTGCGGCGGCTCTTCGCTTCTCGGTCCAGCCGCTGGCGGCGCTGTGCGATCTCGCGCGACTCCATCGCATCCTCGACAACGACGAACTGGTCGCCGGCCATCGGAACGCCGCCGATTCCAAGGACCTGAACCGGTATCGCAGGTCCGGCATCCTTCACTATCTTGCCGCGCTCGTCGAGCAACGCTCGCACGCGGCCGGAATACATGCCGCAGATGAAGTCGTCGCCGACGTGCAGCGTTCCCGCCTGTACGAGTACCGTGGCGACCGGACCCTTGCCCGGATCGAGCTGCGCCTCGATGACCGCGCCGGTGGCGCGGCGGTCGGGATTCGCCTTGAGATCGAGAATCTCTGCCTGAAGCAGAATCTGTTCGAGAAGCTGCTCGACGTTGGTTCCCTTCTTTGCCGAGATCTCGGACGACAGTGTCGTGCCGCCGAATTCCTCGAGGACAACTCCGTGCTGGAGAAGATCCTGCTTCACCTTGCCGGGGTTGGCCGATGGGAGGTCGATCTTGTTGATGGCGACGATCATTGGGACGCCGGCGTTCTTCGCGTGCGAGATCGCTTCGATCGTCTGCGGCATCACCTGATCGTCGGCGGCAACGACGAGAACGACGATGTCCGTCACCTGCGCGCCGCGGGCACGCATGGCGGTGAACGCTTCGTGGCCCGGCGTGTCGAGGAAGGTGATGTGCTTTTCGTTCGGAAGCGTGACGTGGTACGCACCGATGTGCTGCGTGATCCCGCCCGCCTCGCCGGCGACGACGTTCTCCTTCCGGACGTAATCCAGAAGCGACGTCTTTCCATGGTCGACGTGTCCCATGATCGTGACGATCGGCGGACGAGGCTTGAGGTTCTCCGCCGCCTCCACTTCCGCCACTTCGCTGACGCCGGCAGCGTATTCCGCTTCCCTCACCGCCTGGAAACCAAACTCGCCCGCGATCAGCTCGATCTGATCGAAATCGAGACGCTGATTGATGGTGATCATCAGTCCGAGGTTCTTGAACGCGAATCCAACGATCTGCGTCGCGGGCACCTTGAGAATTCCAGCGAGCTCGCTGACGGTGATGAACTCGTTGACGTGCACCGTCTTCTTTTCCTGCTCGGCGGCGGCCAGGCGCTCGGCCTCCATCTCCTCGCGATAGCTGGCCTCGTCGGCCCGCCGCGCTACCGGACGGCGAACCGCTGCCGGGCCGCGAAGCGCCGA
>JAHFCS010000350.1 GCA_023249395.1 Gemmatimonadota bacterium | reverse complement strand
AATGCTGTCGCGCGATGCCGTGGATGTCGTTCACGTCTGTACCCCGCCCGGCGATCATGACAGCATCGTTCGCGCAGCGATCGAGGCAGGGCGGCACGTCCTGGTAGAGAAACCGCTCGCTCCGACCGCAGCAGCGACCGCCGAGCTCTACGCGGCCGCCACGGAAGCTCGCGTCCTCCTTTGCCCCGTGCACCAGTTTCTGTTTCAGGACGGGGTGATGCGCATTGTTCGAGACGTGGCGTCGCTCGGACCGCTCACCGGAATAGTCGCCGATATCTGCACCGCGGGTGCTGAGGGCAGGGACGACATCGCTCGAGACCGGCTCGTTTTCGACATCCTGCCCCATCCGCTGTCACTCGTCGCGCGGTTCGTGGGGTCCGGCCTGTCGGGTGCAGAGTGGCGGGTGGCGCGCGCTTCCGCTGGCGAGATTCAGGCTATCGGATCGCGAGATGGAATCTCCATCTCAATTCGCGTATCCGCGAGCGGCCGCCCGACACGTAACACCATTCGTGTCACAGGCGCGCTAGCCACCGCACACGCAGACCTGTATCACGGATTTGCGTTTTTCGAGCGAGGTAAAGTGTCGCGCTTTGGGAAACTGGCACGTCCCTTCGTTTTGTCGGCGCGAACACTCGCCGCTGCCGGCGGAAACGTGGCCAGGCGCGCGCTACGGGCGGAGCAGGCCTTTCCGGGACTCCGCGAGTTGGTTCGCCAATTCTACGTCTCGGTGCGGACGGGCGCAGGGGCGCCCATTGGCATCGCTGAATCGCTCGACGTTGCGGCAGCCCGTGACGCGATCATCGCCGGCCTGCGCGTCGACGGAGCGCTCGCATAACGCCAAGCTGATTCATTCCGCGGGGGAACGTTCCGGAGCTGCATTGGCGTTCGCTGGTGCCTGGCCTGTCCAGTAGCCCAGCGTCTCGCCGGCGGACCACGCAAGCACCAGCAACGCGAGGTCCGGAAGTGAGCGGCGGAATCTCCGCGCTGTTGCAGTGTCGCGCCGTGCCGCGCTCGCCAGCCGTGCCAGCAGCAGGAGAGGTAGGAGCGGCGACGCAAGCGCGCGCCAGAGGCGCATCGCGCCATTCGGCTTGTCGATTCTCCGGCAAGCATATATCCGCCCGAATGCGAATCGCTCGCGAAGGGCATCGCCTCGGAGAACCTTGCGCCCCGCCTCGACGCGAGCGTCAGGCTCCATCCACAAAGGCCCTACGCGCTTGGTCAGCGCCGCATGAACCCGTGTTTCGTGGAATGAGCCCCGCCACCAGCCTTCGAGGGACTCGAGGTCGGTTTTCCGGTATCCGACGTTGCAGCTGCTGAGCGAATGCACCGCGCCTCTGCGCTGCGGCGCCTGGTAGCGGAAAAAGTCCACGTAATAGAAGGCCCAGTCGAACGGAGACATCGTGCCTTCGTCCAGCGGGTCCACTATTCCGCCCACCGCTCCGCGCCCCTCTCCGAGACCGCGGGAAAGCGCCGCGACCCAACCGGAATCGGGCACGCAGTGGTCCTCGGTGAGAAGGATCAGCTCTCCATCCGCTGCGGTGACCGCCGAGGCCGCAAGCTGGATCGGGGAAGTGACATCCTCATTGACGATGATTTGCACGCGCGGAAATCGCTGTCGGACCTGCGCCAGATCGCCGAGCGTTGGGGCGGCAGCGACGACGACGTCGAACTCGAGCCCCTCGCGTTGCTGCTCGAGCGCGGCGAGGCAGCGCTCGAGTTGAGCCTCTCCGCATATGGACACGATCGCAACGGTGACCGGAGTCCGAGACTGATCTGTCCCGTCTCGTCCGGCGGAGGGTTCGCTCGTCAGCAGCGGCAGACGCGGGTCAGTGGCGGGCGCAAGTCAGCGGCGGGCGCCTGTGCGGTCTCGATTGGTGATCGACTGCCGTTCGAGAACAGGCAGTTCGCGAGGCCGGCGCCATACGCGGCCGCCGACCATGGCGCGCGCAAGCTGCACCGGCTGGTAGGTGATGCTCGGCCACATGAAAACCTCGGTCGTGCAATGGCATTCGCGATCTGCGATCGACTGCCTGAGCCGCTGCGCTTCCTCGGAAGTCCAGATCTCCCGGAACGTGTTCCGTCGCAGATTCCCGAGCGGAGCGTGCTGCTCACAAACGGCGACGTCGCCATTCGCGTGAATCACTGCCGCCATCCGGCCGGCCGTGCATGGAATCACCTGCCGGTCCTCACGCGCCGTCTTGACCTTGCCCCACTGAAGCATCGGCTCGACGATCGACCCATAGCGTCCCTCCTCGCGGGGTGCCCACAGCCGCCGGATGTACTCGTACAGCTCCTCGTACTGTCCGAGCAATGGGCCCTTCAGGGAAGGATTCTTCCGGTCTCCGCGAATGATCGCGAGGTTGTGGTGATCCATCTGCGGACAGCGATCGTAAAGAAAGGTCGTCAGCTCGCGTATCTGATCCATGTTGATGTCCGTCGCCGTCGAAATGCAGTGAATGCGGAGACGTGGATCTGATTTCTGGAGCTCGGCCAATGCGTCGTACGTCTGCATCGCCTTCTCGAAGGAGTGCCTGGCGACGCGGAAGTTGTCGTGGAATTCGGGCATACCGTCGAGCGAAAGCCCAGCGACGAACAGCTGGCGCGTCTTCTCCTCGAGAGTCCGCGAGATCTGTTCCACCACCTTCTCTGTGAAGTAGGCGTTGGTCGGAACGTAGATCTGCTTGACGCCGTTATGGCTAATGAACTGGGCGCAGATCTCGGCGAAATCCTTGCGCAGAAAAGGCTCGCCCCCCGACAGATTCAGATTCTCGATTGGGCCCAGCTCACGGGATAGCGCGAACAGCTCTTCCTGCGTGAGGTCGTCCTTCTTGTTGAGCGCCGTCCAGTAGAAGCAGTGCTCGCACTTCATGTTGCAGATCGAATTGATGAACAACACGAGAAAGGGCGGCGTCTCAACGCCCCAATGCGCGAGTTTCGAGAGCCTGATGTGGCGGCTTACCCGCTGGACCACGTTCACGACCGGTTTCTCATGCTATCTTCGGTGGGGTAACAGGTAGACGCAGAACCCGCCCACGGTCGCTGCACGATGGCGGTAGAGTCAGTTTATGCGGCATGACGACGTCGAACAAGGGAGTAGTTGCGCTGAAGCCGAACAACCCGATTCCCTCGTGGCTCGAGGACCTTCTGATCTGCCCCGCGTGCGGCGCGGACGTCGAAGGGTCCGCCCGGTCTTTTCGATGTACGGTATGTGGATCCGAGTATCCCGTCCGCTACGGCATTCCGGATTTCAGAAGGTGGCCCGATCCCTACATCACAGTCGACGACGAGCTCGCGAAGATCAGAAAGCTCCTGACGCCCGCAGGCAGGAGCTTTCGCGAGCTGCTCGCCGATTACTACTACGTCCTCTCGCCGGAGAATCCCGAGCTCCATGCCCACTTTATCGCGGCGATCGAGGGAAGTGTCGTGCGAGGGGCGGCACTCGTCCTTAAGCTGCGTGCCGCAT
>JAHFCS010000349.1 GCA_023249395.1 Gemmatimonadota bacterium | reverse complement strand
ACCTTCCCGGCGACTTCGAGAATCGTCCCCGTCCAAGCTTCGATCTCGCGCGATCGGTCCACCTGCACGCGTGAATAGTCTACCAGGTCGCGGTTCGGCCCCATCCATCGAATGTAGAGGAAATCGGCCGTCGGACGCTTCGCCAGCGCCAGCATCATCTTGCGTGGAATCCATCGCCCCTCGACCAGTGCCAGCGCGATGTTGTGCTCACGAAGAAGCGCGAGAACTCCCTCGGAGATCCAGCCGCGATGGCGGAATTCGACGACGAATCGAAGATCCTCCGGGATCCTGCCGACGAAACTCACGAGCGCAGGGAGCTCGCTCGGGTCGAAGTCGGGGCCCAACTGTACGAGGATCGGGCCGAGCTTCGCTCCCAGCTCGCGCATGCGCTGGTAAAGAAGGTCGGCTACTCCGATGGAATCGCGCAGCCGCTGCTCGTGCGTCACCTCCTGCGGCATCTTGAGCGAGAAGATGAATCCGGGTGGCGTACGCCTCGCCCAGCTCTCGACAGTCGAAGCGGCCGGAACTCCATAGAAAGTGGAATCCACCTCCACGCTCTCGAATGCGCGCGAATAGACCGAGAGAAAATCCGCCGGTCTCGTGTTCAGCGGATAGAACGGCCCGACCCAGGCATCGTAGTTCCAGCCCTGGGTCCCGATGTAAATGTGATCGTTCACCGCCGGGAATCGGGTCATCCCTTCGCGCAATGTCAAGGGACAAAAACGGTCTCGAACTTGCCTTTCATAATGGCTCAAGCACGATTCAGTCAGCGAATTTGATTCCAGGAGGAAACATGGACCGCAAGAGCCAAAAGGGCGATCTCGAGCCGCGAAAGAGCGGCGTGCTGCACCACGACGACCATCCGGGCGTAGGCGATGAGGTTGGAGAGGCCGTAGGTGGCGTTTCGGGAGTCGTTACCGGAGCCGCGATAGGCTCAGCGGCGGGCCCCATCGGAACGGTCATCGGCGGCATCGCCGGCGCGGTCGGCGGATGGTGGGCGGGACGTGCCGTGGCGGAGGCCGCGCACAAGTTCACGCACGAGGACGACAGCTTCTACCGCGAGCGCTTCGAGACTCGCCCTGACCGGTTGGCGGACCGCAGCTATGATGACGTTCGTCCGGCCTACCAGCTCGGCCACATTGCCAGCCTCAATCCTGACTACAATGGCCGAACCTTTGATGAGGTCGAGCCCGAGCTGCGGTACGGGTGGGGGAACGATCTGCGCGCGCGGCATGGCGACTGGTCAGCGGTGCGACCCTACGCCGAAGACGCATACAGCCGTAACGCGTCATCAGTCTCGGCGCGTGAAGGAATAAATCGCACGGTGAACGATCGCAATCCGGCGTCAGTCCCGGGCCCCGATCCGACGGATCGCTGGCTCTAACACCTGGAAAAGAAGAGGCCGCCCTCGAGGCGGCCTCTTTGCCTTATCCCAAGTTCCGTCTTGAACCCCGGTGAGTGGCGCGTTGAGAGTCTACTGTTTTACTGTTGCCCGTTTAACCGTGCCTGATGCCATCGCGGGAAAACTGATAAACGGATCACGGAATTACGGTGAACTCACTACGCGCCACTCACCGGGTTTTGCTTTTTCCCCAGCTACCGGTACGTCTCGAAGAACCCTGTGCCCCTTCCGGCCACTGGCGCTCCATCGATTCGACCCGAGACGCGCGCGACACCTTTCATCTGAACAAAGTAGGGATGATCGACATCGCCGGCGCCCGATAGCTGGCGGCGGGTGTCAGTCGCGATCGCGTCCTCGATGTCGAGCTCCACGCGAAGAGTATCAGCGCCCCGGGCATCAGCAAACGTCGCGCGCGAAGGGACAGTCACCGTGCGTCCGTTGACTGTTATCTGCCGATCGTCCTGATAGGAAACCCGCGCCGGCCTGAACACCGCGCGGAATCCCAGCGAATCAACGAGATAAACGAGAAGCGGCGTCTGACTGCCTTGCCGCTCGGGGCCGATCACGCGGCCATACAATATTGTATAACTGCCTGCGCGCGCCGCTCCCCAGTCCCACGTGACCCCGCGCCACACTCCCCAGTTGTGATCGTGATATGACTGCGCGCCGTCGAACTTCTCGCACTGAGTGGCTGCGCAGATCTCTCCCGTTGCCGAAGCGCGCAATGCGGGCACGGTGTAGCCGGACGCGAAATCCCCCGAGCTGAGCGAAGCCCCAGGGAAATACGCGCCGGGCGCCGGCGTCACGACAAGTGAAAGACGAACTTGTGTACCGCCGCTCTCTTCGGCTGCAGCCGCACGCACCATGTAGCTCCCATCGGGTCTCACGGTCACGCATGATTGGCCAAGCCTCAGGTTCGCCTCAGTCAGCGAGAAGCGGACATTCTCACGCGGCACGTACGACACGAATTTCCGTGAGCGACCGCCCTCTTCACGCAACGTGATGGTAATGCTGCCGCCCCACTTTTCCGTCCGAACGTCACCGCCGACGATGAACGAGATGAAAGCCCATTTCTTCCGGTCCGCTGAGAGAACGTTGAAGTAATGCCACTCCGCCCAGCTGTCCGCGTTCGCGATGCTGTCGGGCGGAAGGTGAAAGTGGTCTATCTCATGCCGCAGCTCCTCCGGTGTCGGGGCGATCCATCGCCTGTCGCCGTCGTCATCCACCCACTTGCCTGTTTTGAGGTCCGCCGACGCGTGAACCCTCGCCTGGGCCGACGGGATTTCGCCCGCTGCGCGAACGGTGTACTCCTGCCCGGGGCCGACGACCATGTAGAGCACGCGTCCGTCGATCTGCGGCGCGACTCCCGAGACGACCGGTGTAAGCCGCCGCGATGCGAGAAGCTGTCGATAGATGAACCGGCTGTGGTCGATCGAGAAGAAAAGGCCGCCGACCCCGCCCGTCTTCATCACTTCCACGTCGATCCCCTGCGGCAGCACGGTGATCTGGCCACCGCCGACGAGCTTTTCGTCGCGCGCCTGCGAGAGCAGCGCCTCGCCCACGGAAAGCAGGACGATCATCACCGCGACTCCGACCCCGTAGCCGAAGAACAGCAGCACCGACCGCCATGGCCGGTAGATGATGTTGCGGAAGGCAAGCAGCGAGATCATCGCTCAGCCATCGACGATGAGTCCGTCGCGCATGTGAATTTTGCGTCTCGCCGCGCTCGCGAGCTCTTCATCGTGCGTCACCACTATCAGAGTCGCCCCGTCGCGGTTGAGCCTGTCGAACACTCCGATGATCTCGGCGCCCGTCCGTGCGTCGAGCTCCCCCGTCGGCTCGTCGGCTAGGAGTATTGCGGGCCGGTTCGCCAGTGCGCGCGCGATCGCCACCCGCTGCTGCTCGCCACCGGAGAGCTCCGATGGTCGATGCCGCTCGCGATGACCGAGTCCCACGTAAGCCAGCAGCTCCTTTGCCCGCGCCAAGCGATCCTCTTTCGAAACGCGCGCCTCGGCCAGTGGCAGCTCGACGTTCTCACGCGCCGAGAGAGTCGGCATGAGATAAAAGCGCTGAAACACGA
>JAHFCS010000019.1 GCA_023249395.1 Gemmatimonadota bacterium | reverse complement strand
ATCGGACAATACCGGCCGGCCGAAGGCACGGTCGTGGACACAAACGTTGCAGAAACAACGACGCCGAAGCCTTCGCCGGCCGCGGCACCGCTGGCGGCGCCACCGACTGCGCCGACTGTGACTCCGGCTCCCGCAGCGGCCACCCCGCGACCACCCGCCGCGGCGCCAGTCGCCACCTCATCCACGCCGCGGCGTCGGGCCACGGGCGATCTCTGCAACTCTCCCCGCTCCGCCGACCAGGAGGCGTGCGTGCGCGCGTCGCTCGCGTCCACTGACCAGCGCCTCAACGGGATCTATCGCGCCTTGATCACCGAGATGCGACGACGGGAAGGCGTCGCGCGAGGTCAGCCCGATCCACCAGCCGTCGTGCGACTGCGCGCTGCGCAGCGAGCCTGGCTCGTCGATCGCGACACGGAATGCCGCCGCCGCGGCCGTGGAGTCGAAGGACAACTCTGGGCCCGCCCGCGCGTTCGCTGCCTCGGCGAATTCTCCGCGCGTCGAGCCAATGAATTAGCCGACAACTTCAGTCGTCTAACGGCACACTGAAAGGGCGAGTTCTACAGCCAGCGCCTGACCCGCGATTTGTACCTGAGGTACGGATCCCCGAACTTCTGCTCCAGGTAGTGCTCCTCTCTCTCGATCACCCCGCGGTGCATCATCAGGAGCGCGAGGGGCAGCAGCAGCAGCGGCCAGACGGTGTCGGCGATCAGCGCAATTCCCACGTACGCCATCGTCATCCCGACGTACAGCGGGTTTCTCGTCATGCCGAAGGGCCCGCTCTCGATGATTGCGGTCGTCGGCTTGTACGGCATCATCGCCGTGCGCGCGCGCCGGAACTGAATGGCCGCGGCAATGCTGAGGATGACGGCGGCAAGGACGAGTGCGCTGCCGATCGGCACGGCAAATCTTCGCGGCATCACTGGCAAAGGATTCGACCGATTGAAGTACAATCCTATGGCGAGTGGTACCGCGTAGATAAGGGGAGGTGGCGCTATCACGCCTGGAGTATCGTTACGGCCGCGCGGCATTGACGACTCCCGAGCGAAATGTGTTAATTCGGCGGCGGCGATCCTCCGTCGAGCAGTGCGACTGCGATATCGACGTCGGAGCCCCTCACCATCAGGCGGATCGGATGAAGCGCGTGAAGCCACGGCATCATCCCTCCCGCATCATCGGAGATTCGTGACGACGGAATTCCATTCGCCTCGAGCACCGCCTCCGCAAGACTCGCCTCCACATCGTTCGAGAAGCTGCGTATGACAAAGAGATCGTCGGTCACGGCACGATGCGAGCGGTCTTCTGCGGCTGGATCATTATGTGCGCCCAGGGCTTCCCCGGATACATGATCCACGGTCCCCCTTCGAGCGGGTTTGCAGTCAGTCCGGTCGTCTGCGGCGTCGCGTACGGCATGTACACGACGTAGAGATACGACGCGCCATTTACGGCTCCCGTCGCGGCGTCCACGCTGTCGCGTGGAGCGAAGTACTGATAGAGCGCGGCAGGCTTCGACGGCATCGTTAAACGTCCAGCCTTCACATCCGAGAGACGAATACTGTCAATCGCTTCGCGCGACTTGTGCTGCGCCTTGAGCTCGCGCCCGCGCGCCATGAATGGCTCGAGGGAGCGATGATAGCAGGCGACATGAAACATCTTCTGAGTGGGATCGTCGGCGAGGCAGATCATGCCGTTGGAGCCGCGTCGAAGCGTTACCAGCCGGCCGTCCTGCCTGTAACCGAGCACGGTCGCGTTTGCGCGCAGCGGCGCCGGCAGCGAGCTGACCGCGGCTGCGATCTGGCGATCGACCGGAGCATAGCTCACCAACTGAGCGCCGAGCCGGGCCGACGCGAGGGACAGTCCAGCAACGACGATGAATGCCGCGCCGCGCATCATTCTCCCACCGCCATCTTTGAGCCCTTGCTCTCGTTGATCACCTTCTGCGCTGCTTCTGCGGGCATCTGCTCGTAGCCCTTGAATCGCTGGACGAAAGTCCCGTGACCGTGCGTCTTCGAATACAAATCGGTCGCATAAAGATGGAGCTCGGCTTGCGGTACAACTGCGCGGACCTTGGAGCCGCCTCCTGGCACTGAGTCGGTGCCGAGGATTTGACCGCGACGCGATGAAAGATCGCCGAGTACGTCACCGAGAAACTGATCCGGCGTCGTGATCTCGAGCTCATCGAGTGGCTCGAGAAGAATCGGCCTGCATTTCTGAGCGACAGTCTTGAACGCCTGAGCGCCGGCCATCCTGAAGCTCATCTCGTTTGAATCAACCGAGTGGTAGCTCCCATCGTACACTTCAACCTGAAAGTCCACCATCGGATAACCCGCGAGCACGCCGCGAGCCGCCGCTTCCTGCACTCCCTTGTCCACGGCTGGGATGAATTTCGACGGAATGGATCCGCCGACGACGGCATTCACGAACTGATACCCGGCTCCGCGCTGAACCGGACCCATGCGAATCCAGCAGTCACCGAACTGGCCGTGGCCGCCACTCTGCTTTTTGTGCCGGCCCTGTCCCTGTCCCTTGGCGGCGAACGTCTCACGGTAGGCGATCTCCGGTCGCTTGAGCTCCGCTTCGACTCCGTATTGTCTCTTGAGCCGCGCCATGACGACATCGAGATGGCGCTCGCCGAGTCCGGCAACGATGGTCTCGTGCGTCTCCGGGTTGTAATGCGTCTGGAAGCTCGTGTCCTCGTCGTGCAGTCGATGCAGTCCCTGCTGAAGCTTTTCCTCGTCGCCACGCGCAGTGGCGTGAACCGCATAGATCACACGCGGCTCGGGGAATTCGATTCCCGGCAGGCGCACGGGATGCTCGCGCGTGGAAAGAGTGTCGTTGGTGTGCGTGTTCTTCAACTTCGCGACGCACCCAATGTCTCCTGGATGGAGCAGCGGCACTTCTACTCGCTCCTTCCCTTGAGGAATGGTGATGTGCGCCATCTTCTCCGGAATGTCGCGCGTCGCATTGTAGACGTCCTGGCCATTCATCAGCCGCCCGGAGAACGTGCGGAAATAGGAAACATCACCGACGTGCGGCTCAGCGTGGGTCTTGAACACGAGCGCCGTAAAAGGCGCGCTGTCGCTGGCGTGAATCTCCACGATCTGATCCCCCTCCGCCCCGACGAATGCGTGAAGCTCTTCCATCTCGAAGGCGGTCGGCATCAGCTCGACGATCTTCGTGAGCAGTGCCTGAGTGCCGTAGGTGAGCTCCGATGAGCAGCAGAAGAGCGGGAACAGCTCCTGCCGCTTCATTGCCTCCTTCATAGCGTTCAACGCGTCGCTGCGCGCGATCTCCTCACCGCCGAGGTACTTCTCGAGCAGAACGTCGTCAGTTGCCGCGATCGTCTCGATGAGCTGCTCGTAGTATTTGTCGAACTTCGCCTTGTCCTCGGCGGGCACTTCCACCTCGTCGTATTCGCCGAGCTTCGTGCCTTTCCTGAAGAGATGCGCCTTCTTGTCGAAGAGATTGAGAATGCCGTGAAACTCAGGTCCCTCGCCAATCGGCACTTCAACAGGAATAACGCGCGGCGTGAGCTTGGACTTGATGCCTTCGTAGACCGAATCGAAGGAGGCGTGCTCCTTGTCGATCATCGAGGCGACAAAGAGGATGGGGTCGCGCCGGGCGATCGCCTCGTTGAACATCCTCGTCGTCCCGACTTCGACGCCGGCCGTCGCGCTGACGACGACAAGGGCCCCGTCGGCGGCGGTCAATCCGGCGATCGCGTCGCCCTGGAAGTCCGAGTAGCCCGGGGTGTCGAGGAGGTTGATCTTGGAGTCCATCCACTCGGCGTGGGCGCACGCCAGACTGATTGAAAAACCGCGCTCCGTTTCTTCTCGAGAGAAGTCGGTCAGCGCGGTTCCGTCACGAACAGACCCGTGACGCTTTGAAGATCCGGACACGAAGGCGAGGGCGTCTACCAGTGTAGTCTTGCCGCTCGCGCCGTGTCCGACGACGGCAATGTTGCGAATGTCTTCGCTTTTATACTCGCGCATAGTTCGGGGCTCTGATCGGCGAGGGGTGGGATTGTTCTGCTGTACCTCGCCACTTACTGCATTGACTATGCTCGCGGCGGGGGGCGCCACATAAAACTGGACGACTAAACGGGCGGGTAGCAAGGGCTATCCGGGTCCCATCTGGTTTCGGGCCTCGTAGAGCGTTCGCGCGTCCTGAGTTTCCAGTTAAATAGTTCTGCGTTCTTCCGTCACAGTGCCGTCTTGCATTACGAAACGGGAACGCTCAAACGGGTGACAGTTCTGAAGGAAACTCAGAACGCGCGCAGTCCGTCAGCTTTTAAGCAGCATAATTGAGTAAACCGCTACGTTAACAGCCGTTACCAGTAGTCCTATGAGGATATGGTTGCGGCGTGAGTGCTCGGCGGCGAAGCGGATCCGCAGCACATGGTGCTGGAGAAACCCCTCGGGATACGGCTCGACCCCACCGCGCCTCCAGAAGGCCTTCTCCCACGGCGTGAGCGGGCAGCCCAGGTCGAGAACCAGAGTTCCAAACGCCCAGACAACGGCGGCGAGATGAAACCACATCAAGCCCGGCCAGCGGAGCACGAGCAGGCTCCCGAACACCACGAATGCGACATATGTGACGTGCAGCGTGACCATCAGCCTCGCCAGCGCTCGGTCGATCATTTGGGCTCCGTTGCGGGGCTGACCCAGACCTTGCCGTCTGTGAAGTTCCCCGCCTGCACGAGCCCGAGCGCATGGGCGATCGAATCCGAGGGTGGGTAGTCCGTATTGTACGACTTGAACGCCACAAAGGCTCCGTGCCGCTTTATAAGGATTTCGCGGAATTCCCGCAGGTGGGCGGTGTCCAGCGACTGTGGAATGTCCCGCGCGATGCGATGCGTGTGGAAATAAATGGCGGCCGGCCAGTTCGTGAATAGAGTCCAGCCCGCGCTCCCGGTCCTGACCCACTCGAGCGTCGGCGACTCCCTCCAGTCCGAAGAAGCGAAATCATCGCCGCTTGTGACGGCGTCCAACGCATCCGCCGAGCTCACGGTGATCGATCCAACGACCCAGAGGCAAAGGAGGGCAATGACACTCACCCGTATCGGCGTCGTCGCCCCGCCGAGAAACAACGTGAGCGCGACGGCAATTCCAACTTCGGCGAGCAGCACAGCGGGCGCGAGAAGCCGGAAATCGAATGGGATCGCATCGCCCACGAGTAGCCGCGCCGAGAGAAGAATTGCGACATAGCAGGAAAGCAGCAGAAGGTCAGCACGCAACAGGAGGAGCGCGCTTGCACTCCCGCCAACGCGTAATTGCGCCGCGATGCGCTGCCACGCTCTCACGACGATGAAAGTGATCGCGATGGCGACACAAATGGCGACGATCGGCTGAAGCGATGGCGATTCGATTCCCGGAGCGAGCCAGTCGGCGATCGTCTGCGCTCCCTCGCGCAACGTCGCTCCGAAGTGGCCGTAGAGCGCGAGCTCGGTCCCAGGCTGACCGTCTGGTACCCGCGCGCTCCGAAGCAGCCACGCGCCAAACACGATCACCGGCACCAGCGCAGCCTTTCCCGCATCCACGAAACGTTGTCGCAATTGCTTCTGGCCGTGGAAGAAGAACCATAGAACGACTGCCGCTGGCGCGCAGATTCCCGCGTAGCGAACCATCGTCGCCGCCGCTGCGGGGATTCCTGCGAGCAGCGGCTGCTGTGGACGATGCACCATCGTCCACAGCGTCAGGAGCAGGAGGGCGAGGAACAACGGCTCGCTCAACACGGAGAGGTGAACTCCGACGATCGCCGGCGTCACGAATAACGCGACAACTCCTCCGATTGCCGCGACCGGGCCCGCCACGTCGACGAGCAAGAGGAAAAGAACCGCGGCCGAGACAAAGGCTGCCGTCGCGAGCACGATCCGCGCGCTTGAAAGAGGTGAGACGCCGAGACGCTCCGGAATCGCCATCGCCGCCGAGAATCCGGGAGGCCAGGTCGTGAGCGCGGAAGTGGAGTCGTCCGCGTCCCAGGTGCTCGATGGGACGCGCAATGACCCGTGATGCGCGAGGGAACTCGCGGCACCCAGATATCCGATCGCGTCGGGATCGAGGCCCGGCCCCGCGCCGCTCGTGATGGCGATGACGAGCAGAGATGCGGCACAAGCCACACCCAGCGCGAGCCACCGGTGCCGCCTGCTGCCGCTAGCCTCGGCTCTGGAATTCAGACGGGATACTCTCGAAGATTAAATATCTGCTTCAGGAGAATATTACCGTGATCATCGTCTTCATCGTCATCGGGTTCCTCGCTGGGATCCTTGCCGGCCTGTTCGGAGTCGGCGGGGGCGTCATCATCGTCCCCGCGCTGGTCCTGCTTGCCCGACTGACACCAATCGCTGCCGTCGGTACCTCGCTTGCCGCCCTTCTGCTACCGGCTGGAGCATGGGGCGCATGGGAGTACTACAAGCGAGGAGACGTAAATGTTCTCGCGGCACTCTGCGTGGCCGTCGGAATTTTCTTCGGGGCATTCCTCGGGGCAAAGCTGGCGCACCTTCTGACTCCGCTCGAGCTCAAGCGCTCGTTCGCGGTATTCCTCGTGCTCATTGCCGGACGGATGTGGTTCTCATAACCGGCATTCTGTCAGACTCCGAACTGCCTGAAGTGATGGTCGAGGTGCTTGTAGCTGAGCACTCCCCATGCTCGGCGCGAAAGCTGCCCGAACGCCGGATGGCGTGGCAGCGCCATGTCTCGCGGCCGGCTCGCGAAGCTGTCCATCAACTCTCTCAATCTCGCGCACTCCGCGTCCCAGTCATCCGCCTGTCTGCCCATCAGCTCGGGAGCGGTCGGCGCATTCTTCGGGAACGGAGGGCCGTAGATGATGAGCTGCTTGAGCGGCGTGAATCTTATGGGAAGTTTTTTCTCTTCGGCTTTCAGGTCGCCAATCGCCATTCGCAGCGCGTCCACGACGTGTGCCATCATCTGTCGGGTGTTCATCCGTCCCCACACGGCGGCTGTGTCCGGCTTGAGGCGGTCGAGGCGCTGTGAGATCTCCTGTCTGGCGTCGGATTCCCAAAGGTTTTTCACGGCGCTTGTCCTCCGCAGTGAAGTGATGGCTACCCTCGCAAAGTTAGAGCGCGTCGCCCGCCCAGTCGAGGCTATTGTGGCGGCATACCCACCAGAATGAATGGCGCCCAGTGTGACGGGTGCGACAGCGCACCGGAAGAGCGAATTCTCGCTTGACGAACGATCAGCATTGCTTCCGCGGGTGTGCGCCCCGCGCGGAGCTGTCGGTAGAACTCAGCCATGTACTCTGCGGCGGTGCGGTCTTCCACCTTCCAGAGCGATACCAGGACGCTTCGGGCTCCGGCAGCAAGGAACGCGTGAGGCAGCCCGATGATTCCCTCGCCGCGCACTCGCTGGCCCAATCCAGTCTCGCATGCGGAAAGTGTGACGAGCTCTGACGAAAGACGAAGGCGTCTGATCCCGACAAGATCAAGTCGGCTTCCCGCAAGAACGAGCGAGGTCTGCTGCGGATGCCTGTCGCTGAGCAGCGCGTGAGTAGCGAAATGCAGATAACGATATCTGCCCGGATTGAGCGCCAGCCAGCGGTCGAGAGTCGCATCCGATCCGACGAGCACGTCGCCGCCGAAGAGTCGCGCCACTTCTCGCGCCTCTGCTGCTGCCGCAGGAAGGGCGGGAAGATCGGAGCTGCGTGAGGCGTCGCGGTATGGCTCGCTCGATGTTTTCGTGTCGCCCGGATCTCCGACTGCGAGAACTCCTTTCGCCCATCGAACGCCGACGCGATTCCGCGAAAGTGCCAGCAATACCGAAGCAGAAGGACCGTAAACGAACCGCGATTTAGCGCCCCAGGGAGCCGACCCGCCCGAAGGGATGAAGGTCTCGAGGGGCATCGTGGCGAGAGGACCGTCGGCGACGACAAGCACTTCCTCTGCCGGAGCCGGGTCGAGCGGGGCGATCAGCTCGCGATATGCTCTGCGCGCAGGGAGCTTCCAATCGGGTGCACCGTCTGAGCGCTCCAGCGTGCCGCGCGTGAAATCGAGCATTGCCGCCAGAGAATCGGCGGAACCCAGGCGCGCGGCATGAACCGATTCGTTGGTCAGCCACCATCCGTATACAGATCGCTCGCCCCAGAAGAACACGAGAAGCGCACGACCGTTCGGCAGCAGTCCGCGTCGCAGGCTCGCCGCGTTCGCCGGAACCGGATACCGGACACCGGCACTTGCATCGTTCGCTCTGGCCGTCGCCTGAATCGCGTCGAGTTCCCGCGTCAGCGATTCGATCTCGCGATCCAATGCAGGTGCATCTGTATCGCTTGCGTCACCGCGCGCCGCGAACCGCTCGCGCAGTTGCTGTCTCAGCTGGCTCTCCGGATTGCTGTCTCCTTTCCGCAGGTCTCGCTCGGCCATCAGCTCCAACAGCAAACGCGCGCGCGACCGCTCTGCAACCTCGAGAGCCGCGTCGTTCCTTCCCTTGGCGATCAGCGTGCGGATAGCGCCTTCGTACGCTTCGAGATGTGGCTCTGCAACGCCCATTCTGAGATCGCCGAGCTCGAGACGGCCCCGCCATGACTCGAGGAGATCGATGGCGTCGAGATACGCAGTCGTCGCAGCACCATCGCGGGCTGACTCGAGCGCCACTCCAAGCGCCGATCGCGCTTCGGCCTGCGGCTCGGGATCTCCGAGAGAATCGGCAATCGCGACCGCCGCGTCTGCCCATCGCCGCGCCTCGGCCGGAGACCGTCTGGCTGCCGCCGTCCGTGCCAGCGCCGCCCGCAAGGTCGATCGCTCTTTTCCGTACCGGCCCGAATCGGCCATTGTGAGCGCAGCGCGAAGTGAAGAATCAGCCGCCCTGAGGCGCCCCTCCCGCAAATTGAGCCGGCCGAGTCCTTCAAGGTTTTGAAGCTGACCGTAAGTCAGCTTTGCGCTGCGGTTGATGCCGAGAGCACGAGTCAGGTGATCGCGCGCCTGCGAGAGCGCCCCGGCATCCGAATAGATCTCGGCCTGACCCCCATGGATGAACGCCATGCCGCGCACTTCTCCGATTTGCTCGGCACGCGCAAGAGCGTCAGTGAATAATGTCAGCGCATCTTCCTGGTCTCCGGTCTCGCGGCGGATCTCGCCCAGGTTGAATTCGACGCGGGCAATGGATTCCGGATTGCCGAGGCGGCGAGCGATGACGAGCGCGGAATCGTAGATCGCGACCGCATCGGTGAAGCGGCCGAGGTGCCTGTAGTCGATTCCGAGCTCGTTCATCTCCTTGGAGATGACACGCGGTTCGGCGCCATATGCGCGCTCGATTGCGATCGCCTTCTGATTGCTCGCGAGTGCTTCACGATATTGCCCTCGGAGCGAATGGATTCTCCCCATCGCGCTGAAGGTGCTGGCGCGGAGAGCGTCATCGTGGGCTTCACGCGATAGCCCCTCCGCAGCCCTGGCTTCGATGAGCGCTGAGTCGAAGCGCCCGACTCGGTCGAGGAAGATGCTGTGCTCATAGCGTGTCCAGCCCACGCGATCGGCGTCGCGTCCCGACAGCGACACAGCAAGGGCCATCGCAGCGTCGGCGCTGTCGCGCTTACCCTGTTTGAGAAGGGCGTCGGCAAGCCACAGCTCGGCGCGCCACCATGATGCGGTGTCGCCCGCGGCTCGGAACGAGTCGCGCAGTACGCGGTACTTCTCCGCCGCGAGCGATGCGCGACCTTCGATGCGCAGACTGTCGGCCGTGCCGAACGGCGAGCGCGCTGCAACCGGCTGGCGAGCTGCTTCTCCGCACCCAATGCATGCGGCTGCCGCGGCCGCTGCGCACGCCCGCCGCGCGAGCGACACCGTCAGGGTGAATCCTTCGGCGCGCGAACCGGCGTGAGCTGCGACGTCGCCACGATCTTTCGCAGCTCATCGAGTGCCTGGACTTCCCAGTAGCCAGATGCTGACTGCACGGATATGCGCGCCGAATCAGAGGGCAGCACGATGCTGGTATCGGTCGTTTCCCGCTCGAACAGAAGCGCGCCGTCGGCGGCCAGCAGCCGAACTCGATAGCTCGTCGCCTGCCGCGGTCTAGACCATACGGCCGCCAGCACATTCTTCGTCGCGTGACTCGACACCGTCAATGAAGTATTACTCCCGCGCATCGGTTCGATAGGTGACGAGACGCGCAGGGCGCGCTCCCGAGAGAAGCGATCGGAGCGATCTCGCCACAGGCCAGCCGCGATCAGCAGTACTGCCGCCGCAGCGAGGCGAGTACCCCACCTGATGAATGCGCGGCGCTTCGGAACGGAGGCAGACGAACGCGCGCTTTCGGAAGACCGTGGCTCCGGTTCGGAGGACTGTGGCTCCGGGAGGGAAGTTCTGATCTCGGCGCCGCGTCGGACCCGTGTCCAGCACAGCTCACACTCGAAGTAGTGACGCTCGAATTCTTCGGCCTGGCTCTCGGACAGCGTTCCGCCGAGATATCGGTGGTCGATATCCGCATCGTCGACGTACGGGCAGCTTTGTAGCTCTGGCATCAATCGAGAGTTCCCGCTCCATCTGTTGTA
The DNA here is from genome assembly GCA_023249395.1 of Gemmatimonadota bacterium. Lineage (GTDB taxonomy): Bacteria > Gemmatimonadota > Gemmatimonadetes > Gemmatimonadales > Gemmatimonadaceae > UBA4720. Next base: position 2,151 of record JAHFCS010000019.1, on the reverse strand, counting down.
TTTCCGTCGACGCTTTCGCCGAGCAGCCGTGCGAGGCGCTGAAGTGCGCGATGTTTGCGCACGCGAACGGCCGCCGCAGTGATGGCGAGAGTGCGGCCCGCATCCTCAGTTGTTATTCCGCTGTAGTAGAGCAGCGAAAGCAGCTCGCGATCGCTGCCAGGTAGCGAATCGAGCGCCGCACGCACGACCTTGCGCCGCTCGGCATCGATCACCGACCCGAGGGCGTCGCCCGGAGCAGCGTCGTCGGTGCCGTTGGCCGCGCGAAGCCTCTCGAACGCTGAATGCTCGCGCGCGGCGGATCGCACCCAATGCAGGCAAAGATTCCGGGCCGTGCTGAACACGAATCCCGGCAGCGCGGCAAGATTGTCAATTTTGCCCTCACGAAGGGCTGCGACGACGTGGCGCAACGTATCCTGCGCGATGTCCTCCGCCGCGCTTGCGTCGTGAATGCGCCTGCTTGCGAAGAGGCGAAGCCTTTCGGTGAAGCGATCGCCCAGCTCCTGTTCGGCCCGCGCGAAGGCGGTCGAATCTGCTGGTGCGGAACCGACGCCCGCGTCGGGGGAACGATGCCGTGCGCTGAGATCCATCCAAGCTCCTTGGGCCGCACGTGCCCGCCCGCGCGCATCCTGCACCGGACACTCAACCAATGACGCGACCGTCACGCCTAAGGTAGGGATTGGTTCCGTGGACTGGCAAGCGACGAGGATAACCGCGGTTCATTGTGTAACGCGGCGAGCCCAGCGGGAACTCCAGCATGAACGCCGGCGCGGTGATGCCCGGCCCACGTGGAGATTTCTCGATGCATGCACGGAGTGGAAAGACCGGTGTGGCGGCTCTTGCGATGATTGTCGTCGTTTCTTCTTTACAGGCGCAGGTGAAGTACAAGGCGATTTGGGAGCCGGTCAGCTACAAGCAGGACCTCACGCTCTACAGTGTGTTCTTCGTGACGCCTGACATCGGCTGGGCATCGGGTGAATCGGGTACGATCATCAGGACCACCGACGGCGGAGCCACATGGACTGCGCAGCTCGGCGGTGACGCCCAGAATGCGGCGAGGGCGATCAAGGACCTTCGCTTCGTCGATCAGCACACGGGGTTCGCAGTGCAGTCCACCGGAACCGGTGACCACACCCTCCTGCGCACTACCGATGGCGAAAACTGGGAAGCAAGTGGCACGGTAGGCCAACATAGAGGCGACTACATCTTCACGTCGCCAACTGTCGGGTTCCAGTCAGCGAAGAACCAGATCCTCGCTACGCAGGACGCCGGTCGAACGTGGAAGCCTGTGATGAGCTGCGCGATGAGCGTTGAGGTCGCAGGTCTCACGAAGAACGTCCGCTGCGAGATGGAGAGCTTTCATTTTCCAATGCCGGAAGTCGGTTACGCGATGGGGCCTGCGTCAGGCAGCAAGGGCGTCTTCATGGCGAAAACCGAAGACGGCGGAGCAAACTGGAACCTGTGGATGGTGCTCCCCGAAGAGTCCGGTCATGAAGGACACCTTTTCTTCACCGACGCAAACAATGGAGTGATGTGCGTCATCGGCGGCAAGCTGTTCACGACAGCCGATGGCGGAAAGACATGGCGCGGCATCGCAGGGACGGAATGCGACGGCAAGCCGGAGGTTCGTTTTGCCGACCCGGAAGTTGGGTGGACGGTTGTCAGCAACAGGTGGAACTACACCGCCGATGGCGGCCGGCATTGGAGCTCGAGGGCAGTGACCTTCCCCGCGCGCGTACAGGGATTCAGCCTTCCGAGACGGGATCGCGGCTATGCGGTCGGGGATCACGGGATGATCTATCGCTACCGCATAGTTCCCGTGAGCTACTCGGCAGCGAACACGATCAATGCGCCTGTTGTCGGGACGTTTGCATCACCACTTGATGACCAGGTCGAGCAACTGGTCGCACAGGCACAAACGCTGAGTGGAGGCGAAGGCTCGGGGTCATCAGCGTCGGCGGGCTCAGCGGCAATCGGCGCTGCGACCGGCGCTGCGACCGGCGGTGCGACCGCCAAGAACAGATCGGCAGCGTCGGGGTCAAACGCACTCGGCAAGCTGCAGGCGCTGCTGGACCTGATCGGCGCGAACGTGCCTCAGTTTCTGTCGCGTTACCGCAACCTCAATCTTGTATTCGAAGGCGCGCGTACCTCGGC
>JAHFCS010000348.1 GCA_023249395.1 Gemmatimonadota bacterium | reverse complement strand
GTTCTCGGTAAGGGCGCCCACCGATGGAGTGATGACCCAACCCGGCCTGGTGACTGCCTGGGAAAGCGTGACCCATCCGCGATCGGCCCGGAAATAATTGCGCGAGTCACTCCCGACACCGATTGCCGCTGCCGAGTTCACGAGGTCGGATCGGATCCATCCGTCGTTGGTGAAGGTGCTTCTGCCGCCCGCGATCTCGAGCAGCGTGCGCGGCGTCACGTCGAATTGCATCGTCATGAACGGATCCACCTTTCCGATATGCGATCGATACGCGACCGTAGGGTCGATCCGAACGCGGCCTCGGGCGAGTGAGATGACCGGTCCCCACGGAAGCACCGCGCCGTCGACGCGATTGTAGCCGGGCAGCCGGAAGCCGATCCCCAGCGGAAGTGAGATCGGGCCCTCGCCGTAGATGACGTAGCTGGTATCCTCCAGCGTCGGCGGAATTGGAGACGGCGGCGGTGTTACCTGCGCCCGAAGAGGCATTGACGCGACGATTGCGACCGCGCCAAGAGTCAAGCGGAGTGCAGCGGCGAGATAGGGAGAGTTTCGGCTCATCGTGCAAGCTGAAGGAAGTTGCTGAGTATGTCCCGGCCGTGCTCGGTCATGACCGACTCAGGATGGAATTGAACGCCCCACACAGGATGCTCGCGGTGCCGTATGGCGTGAATCTCGGAATCGTCATCCGTGCCCCAAGCGATCACTTCAAGCTCGTCGGGTAGCGATTCCCGTTCCACGGTGAGCGAATGATAGCGCATTACCTGAAGCGGCGACGGTATGCCGCGAAAGAGCGCTTTGCCTTCGTGAGTGATCGCGGATGTCTTCCCGTGCATGAGGATCGGAGCCCTGATGACCCGGCCCCCGAACGCCTCGGCGATGGCCTGATGTCCGAGGCAGACACCGAGAGTCGGAATCGAAGGGCCCCACCGCTGAACGACTGGAATCGTCACCCCCGCGTCGGCTGGCCTGCCGGGTCCGGGTGAGATGACGATCGCCTCCGGCGCGATTGACTCCACGTCTTCCGCCGTGATCTCGTCATTGCGGCGAACAACCGGCTCGGCGCCGAGGTCGCCCAGGTACTGGACGAGGTTGTAGGTGAACGAATCGTAGTTGTCGATGACGAGAATCATGCTCGCGGGTGGAATTGACGATGGACAGCTCTTAGATATTCGCGGTCTACGTGGGTATATATCTGGGTTGTCGAGATATCGGCGTGGCCCAGCATCTCCTGGACCGCTCGCAGATCGGCGCCGCCCTCGAGCAGGTGCGTCGCGAATGAATGACGGAGCGTGTGCGGAGTCACGCGCTTCTTGATGCCGGCCTGGTCGACGTACTTGCGAAGAATCTTCCATGCGCCCATGCGCGACAGCGGCTCGCCTCTCGAGTTCAGGAAGAGAATCCCTTTCCCTTGTCCGTGCTCGAGGCGGGGGCGAAGCTCACGCGTGTAGATCGCCACGGCCGAGATAGCGCTTCGCCCAATCGGCACGACTCGCTCCTTCCCTCCTTTTCCGAAGACTCTGACGAGATGCTCGTCCATCAGGACGTCGCGCACGCCGACGGAGATCCATTCAGACACGCGAAGGCCTGCGCCGTAGGCGAGCTCGAGCATCGCCCGGTCGCGAAAGGCAAGTGGCTCGTCGAGCGAAGGTGCCGCCACCAATCTCTCCACTTCCTGAACGGTCAGGACTTCGGGCAGCGTCCGCCACCGCTTAGGCGTCTCGAGCCTCTCGCTGGGATCGCGAACCAGATGTCCCTCGTCGAGCATGAAGCGGAAGTAGGTGCGAACGGCCGATACGTTTCGTCGGATGGAGGACGGAGCGAGGCCCAGGTCCTTAAGATGATAGACGTATTCGCGGAGTGTCCTCGCGCCGACGTTGCTCGGCGCGCTCGCGCCCTTGAGTCGCGCGAACGTCGCGAAGCGCGCGAGATCGCGAAGATACGCCTCGTCGGTCCGCGCCGAAGCGCCCTTCTCGACAGCGAGGAAATCGTGGAATCCCTCGAGGTAGAAAGCTCGGGAGAGCTCGTCAGGCAACTGGGTGATTGCGCCGCGGCTCACAGGCGGTTTCTCCGGTGACGAACGAAGAGCACAAGCGCGATGCCCGCCACGAGGGCGAAAGCGACGAGGCCGACGATCTTGCTCGAATGGAGGATGTGAGCGTAGAGCACGTCCCAGTCTTCTCCCGCGCGAAACGCGATCCATGTGATGAACCCGAACCAGATACCGGATGCCGTCGCTACTGCGAGAGCGACCGGAAGCGGCGGGAGCTTCATCGCACCGGCCAGTGGCGGGACGAGAGAGCGTACCGCGGGAAGGAAGCGGCTCACGAACAACGCCGACAGACCGAACCTTCCGTACAACTTCATGAAGCGCGCTTCGGCGTTCTGTCCAACCCACCTCTCGAGCCGGATGAGGAAAGGACCCGATCCATAGCGCCGCCCGATGTAGTAGGTGAGCGCGGCGCCAAGGAGATTGCCAATCCATGCGAAGAGGAAGGTCGTGTAGGGAGATCCTGTCCCACGCGCGGCAAGAAAACTGCCGAACGCCACGACGGCATCGGCGGGGAATGGCGGGAAAATATTTTCGATCGCCGATATGACGCCGATCGCCATGTAGAGCACCGGGAGCGGCAGGCCGCTGAGCGAGTCGATGACGGCTTCGATGTTCATTGCCCGCCGCTCATTTCGAGGCCGTCACCGCGCCACTTCGGCGAGCGTCGCGACAGCGATGCACGCGAGTCCCTCACCCCGGCCGATCCAGCCCATCCCTTCGTTGGTCTTGCCTTTCACGCTGACCGCATTGGGGGAGACGTGAAGCACGCCCGCGAGAGCGTCCCGCATCGCCGCGCCGTGCGGGCCAATCCGCGGCTGCTCGGCGATCACGGTCACATCGGCGTGGACGACTGCGAAGCCCCTGCTTTCTATTCGCTCAACAGCCACGGAAAGCATCGCCATCGAATCGCGGTTCCTGTTGGCGGAATCCGAGTCAGGAAACATCGAGCCGATATCACCTTCGCACGCGGCACCGAGGATCGCGTCAGTGACCGCGTGGGCAACCGCGTCGGCGTCTGAATAGCCCTGCAACTTCACCTCGGAGGGAATCTTCACGCCGCCGAGTATCATGGGACCGCCGGGGGCGAAGCGGTGTGAGTCGTAGCCTATTCCGGTGCGAGCTGTACCCGCCCGGTCAGGCGGCATTCGCTGCTGGCGTGATGAGCGAATAGTCCTGTCGCCGGCGCACCGGCGTAAAGCCGGCGTCCGAGATGAGACGCTCCATCTCAGCCGTCGAAGTTCGGTGCGTGGTGTTTGCCGCAGAGACCACGTTTTCCTCGATCATCAGCGAGCCGAAGTCATTGCATCCAAATCGCAGCGCGATCTGCCCGATCTTCATTCCCATCGTCACCCAGCTCGCCTGAAGATTGGGAACGTTGTCGAGGACGATTCGCGCGATGGCGACTGTACGAAGGTATTCGTCCGCCCCTGTCTTCGGCT
>JAHFCS010000018.1:10141-12688 GCA_023249395.1 Gemmatimonadota bacterium | reverse complement strand
GACCGAGCAGCGATGGCACGCTTCGTCGATCCTTATCGCATAGCTGTCATCGATGCTGCCATTTGCGGATGCATTGTCGCGCGACGTCACATTCGACACGCTGACGTCGTCACACTCCATCAGCTTGACGATGTTGCCGGATGAATACGACGACGCGACGCCGATAATCTGCGACGAGTCGCATGATTCCATACGAACGCATCCGGTGTCATTCGCACCGCCGAGGTAGTTGATTCCCATGATCTGGGTCTGCCGGGCCGACTTCACTCCGATGCCTCCCGCGCGCTTCGGACCTGTCTGCTGTATGAAGCAGCCGATGATCGACGTATATCCGACGTTCCGGTTTGCCGGGGACGTGCCTTCGATCATGATGTTCTGTCCCACATTTTCACCGAGGTAGCCGCCGATGACGGAGTTGATCAGGTTGCTCGCGTACTGGCCGGTGATGTGAACGCCATACGATCCGTTCGAGTTGATGAGATTGTCGGTGATTCTGTTCCCGCCGCCGGCGACAATCAGTCCCGCACCGCCGTTGGAGCCGATCTCGCAGCCTGAGATCCAGCCGTCACTGCTCGCGCGTACGCCGATGCCAGGATTGAACCGGATATAGGATTGCCGCAGCTCGCAAAGCCCCTGATTGAAGTAGACGCCGCATTTCGTGAAGCGATCCACTAGAACGTTGAGCAGCCGCGCCTTGTTGCCTGCCTGGCCGTACCACCCGTAGGTCCCGAGGTTGTTTCCGTCGAGGTGGACGAGTGACAACTCGAGTCCGTTCGCTCCTCCGCCCGGCACGAACATCGGCGACGCGCTGGCGCTCACGAGCCGCGTGTTGGCGCCGGCGTCGTAGCTCCATCCCTGGCCGACGAGCCTGATCGTGCCGCCGCGAACGCGGGGAATATGGATCGAGTCAACGAGATAGGTGCCGGCGGGAAGATCGATCACACCTCCACCTGCAGCCGCAACCGCGTCGACGGCAGCCGTTATCGCGGCAGTGTCGTTTGCTCGCCCGTCACCCCTGGCGGAATACGGCGGGACTCTGACGTTGACGGTGAGGCCGCAGCAGTTGGCCGGGGCGGCGTCAGGCGGGTCGGATGCGCCGGTCGTGCCGCCCATGAGACCGGACCGGAAGAGGCGGGCCAACGGCAATGGCAGAGGACTGCCTGCGGCTCCGGCGGCGACACCGCCAGTGAGCGAGAGAAAGGTTCGTCGGTCGAAAGTCATCGTGATGCGTGGCTCCGGCGCTTGCGAGGGGGAAAGGGGATTCTAAGTTTACTGTCGCGCTACGCGCGCCGTGACGCGCCACGGGCCCCCACTCCAAATTCTCCTACCCGATGGCTGATTCCCGACAGGAAAGATTGCATGACGTAACGGGGTCCGATTGTGGGCGACCCGTGCTGTCGGTTGTCATCCCGATCTTCAATGAGGAGGATGTGGTCGAGTCGCTGCATTCGCGGCTCCTCCAGGTGCTCATTCCGATCGGGGAATCATTCGAAGTGATCTTCGTCAACGACGGGAGCAGTGACCGCTCCGAAGCGATGCTCGATGCGATCTGCAACAGCGATCCACGCTTCAAGGCGTTGCACTTCTCACGAAATTTCGGCCACCAGGCGGCAGTCACCGCCGGGCTGCGCGCCGTGAAGTGTCAATGCGCGGTCGTAATGGACGCTGATCTCCAGGATCCTCCGGAGATGATCGTTCAGATGATGGAGCGGTGGAGAGAGGGATTCCAGGTCGTGTACGCCCAGAAGCAGCGCCGTGAAGGGCCCAACGTGTTTCTTCGCGCCGCTTACTACCTTTACTACCGAGCGCTTCGCAAGCTCACCGACGTCGAGGTTCCTCCCGACACGGGCGACTTCTGTCTCATGGATCGCAAGGTTGTAGACCTTCTCAACGCGATGCCGGAGCGAAACCGCTACGTACGGGGATTGCGTGCCTGGCTGGGATTCAGGCAGACGGCGATCATGTTCGAGCGTCCGGCGCGTGCGGCCGGGCAGACGAAGTATTCGCTGCGCCGCCTGATCGGTCTCGCCGCCGACGGAGTGCTGTCGCTGTCGAAAGCGCCGTTGCGTCTCGCGATTTACATGGGATTCTTCGTCTCCGTCGCCAGCTTTCTGCTCGGCGTGATCTTCGCGATTCAGCAGATCACGGGAACATCGCGTGCCGCGCGCGGCTGGGCCTCCACGATTGTCGTCGTTCTCTTCCTCGGCGGCGTCCAGCTGATATGCATCGGGCTGATCGGCGAGTTCATCGGGCGCATCTACGACGAAGTCAAGCAGCGGCCACTCTACGTTGTCGCTCGATCCACGGGACTGTAGAGCACACTCGTGGCCGCCAGCGACCGTAGATCGCCGCCGCGTAGTCTCAGCACCGTGAATCACGATTTGTCAGCCGGCGACGAACTGACGTCTCCACCGATGCAAGCCTGGGATCGCGCGTACGGTGGTTACGATACAATTGTCGTCGCAACCGGCATCCTATCCATTGGCATCGCTGCAGTCTACTGGATGATGCGCATCGGCTTCGAGGATCCCCTCGTCGTGGTAGCGC
>JAHFCS010000018.1:0-10131 GCA_023249395.1 Gemmatimonadota bacterium | reverse complement strand
AGTTTCCCCTTCATTGCCAGCAGAGGGATCGGGGTTCTTGGTGCGAAAAAACAGGGCGCGCTCCCGCCCTGGTGTTACTCGTACGCTTTTCTCTGGCTACTCGGCCTGGCGCTGACGGGCGTTCTGGGCCGCCTCGTACCAGCTCTCGGATTTTCGCCCCTCCCACTACTGGCTGTTGTCGGCATCGTTTCCTTCCTGGTGATCTTCGCCAGGTGGATCACGAAGGCTCCGCTTTGGCGCAGCCTCCTCTTCGTCGCCGGGACCGGCGTCTTCTCAGTCTGGGCGTCCGGTGTGGTTTGGGGGACGATCTACAAGAATCCGCTCTTTTACGAAGATTACATTCTGAACGGGTACATACATCACGACGGCCTTGCGGTGGCGGCGATCGGCAACATGCTGCGCACGTATCACGTTGCCACGACCGGGATCGACGGGCTCAACTACGTACCTTATCACTGGGGCACCCCGTGGCTGTTCGCGCAATTGTCGAATCTCACCGGCGCCGAGGTCTTCAATTTCTACCAGCTCGGATTCCCGGTGACGATGCTCCCCCTGTTCTTCGGGGGAACAGTGGCCTTCGCAGTCGCCATGCGGAACCGCAGAAAAGGTCCGGACGCGGGCCAGGACCTTCGCCATGATTTTCGTTTCTGGTTCGTCTTTCTCGCCGCCTGCCTGGGCATCATTCCGTTGTCGGGGCTCGACGGAATGGGAGTGTGGACTTCGGGTCTCATTTCCGAATCTTACACGGTCGCGGTGCCCTGCGGCCTGCTCTTTCTCGCCACGGTCGTTGCCTTCTACGATGGAGTCTCTCAGCGCGCAGGCGTCGCAACTGGACGCGCACGGGCAGTTGCCGATTCGCTTTTCGTCCTGATCGGCATTCCCCTTGGCATCGTCATACTCGGCTACCTCAAGATCTCGCTTATGGTGCTGGGATTCGCGCTAGCCATGTACGCCCTGTTCCGGCTGCGTCTCTACCGACGGCCACTCTATCTCATGGCGGCCCTGCTGCTCGTGGTCCTGTTCTACTTCACGTACGGGCAGGTCTCGCTGCCGGCCCACCGCGAAGGCATTTCGCCCTTCGATTTCCTCTGGGGGTTCGTCAGGCCTGCGTGGTGGCCGTTCTTTCTGATGGTGCATCTCTTCTGGTCATGGGTCTACATCGCCGCCCGCCTGCGGTCCGAGGGCGTCGGGACGTTGACGGACCTGAAGGAGGCCGCCGCCGAGCACCGCATACTTGACGTCGAGGCGGTTGCGCTAGTTGCCCTGCTGGGGATCGCCCCGGGGCTCATTCTGCACATCGATGGCGGCTCCGCATTCTACTTCTCCGACGTCCAGCGCTGGCTTTCGGCAGGTCTGATTCTGTCCCGCTTCCCGGCATTCCTCGCACTGATCGTCGGCGAGGCCCCGCCGAACCGGAAAAGAAAACCGCGTGGTTTTTTGTCGCGGCTGGATGGTGTGACCCTGCGACAGGTGCTGATTGTATTCTTCCTGGTCCCCGTCGTCGGTTCGATGGTCTCGAACAGCCTGGCGTGGCCGATCACGATGGCGCGGGCGAACGGCGAGACGCGTCATGCGCTATATCCCGCGGCAGTCGCGGCCAACATCCCATCGGGATTGCACGCGTTGGTCCGACTGCGCGACCGCGCGACGCTAGATGAAGGTCTTCGGCGATCGCCGAATTTCGTAGTCGCCGAGACATTACGGGGACTTTCTGCGATACCCGCCTCGGTTCGCCGTCACACTGCGCTCTTCATCCCGCAGGATCAGGGGGCATTCTGGCACAGCCTGACGAGGCCGGGTGCGTGCACATTCCAGCCGCTGCTCGCGACCGCGCTCTCATCTGTCGCGATGGTCGATGGAATGCCTCCCTATGGGTGTACCTTGAGCCGCTACTACGGCCTGGGCTCGTTCCGGCCGCGGACGCGACCGCAGACCGCGGCTGATGCTGCGCCGGCGGTGCTTTGCCGTCGAGCGGCTGCAGCCGGGATGGACCGCGTGCTCGTGCTCACCTTCGACGGCACCAGGAGCGCGACGACGACAACGGTGCAATGCCCGCCGAAGTCGTAATCGAGCGGAGGCCCCCGTCCCGGGATCACGACCGCGACGACCGGGCGACGATCGCCGTCTTCGCAACAGTGGCGGCATCGGTGATCGCCGCGCTTTACTACGCCGGCAGATGGGGATTCGACAATCCGGCGCGGCCGGTTCTCGCGACGCTTGGTTTGTCGCTCTTCATCACTATTGCGCCCTTCATCGCGTGGCGGCTGTCCATCCGCTTCCATTACGACGAGCCGCAGCCGTGGTGGCGAAGCCAGCCGGCACTAACGATCGCCGCGCTCGCCATCACGGCGCTCGCCGGCATGCTCGTGCCGGCGACGGGACAAAACATCGTCGGAATTCTTGCAGCGATAGGCTATGGCTCCGCTCTCGCAGCGCTCGTCATCTGGATCACGCAGGGAAGCCAGCGGATCAACTTCCTTTTCGTGATCGGCAGCGCAGCGTTCGCGGTGTGGGCTTGCGGCGTCGCCTGGAGCACCCGATACAAGACGCCGGTCTTCTGGGAGACGCTCGAGTACCACGCCGACGTCCACCACGACCCGCTGTATTACGTCAGCATGGCGAACACCATGCGGACCTACGGTATCCCGAGCACCGGACTCGACGGCGTCCCGTACACTCCGTACCACTACGGATCAGCGTGGCTCAACTCCCAGTGGGCATATCTCGCCGGCACCGACGTCCTCGCCTTCTACACCCTCGGCCCGTCGGTGATCGTCATCCCGCTGTTCTTTGCCGCCGTGCTACTGCTCGCGGTGGAGGTGAAGAAGGGCTGGCGTCTCTCGCGCGCCGGATCGGACCCGCCACTCAAGAAGGACTACGCCGCATGGCTGTTCTTCCTGGCGGCGACCGTCGGCATGATCCCGACCGCGGGTCTCGACGCGATGGGAATCTGGAACCTCCACGTCCTCATCTCTGAATCGTACGTCATCGGAGTTCCGGTATTCCTCCTTGTGATTGCGACATCGATCGCTTTCTGGCGACGGAAGAGGAGCTCGCTCCGCGCCGGAGATCTGGCGTTCCTCCTCGTGTTTGCGCCGCTTATGCTGGCGGTCACCGGATTCCTCAAGGTTTCGCTGATGCTGCTCCTGCTGTGCGCTGCGCTCGGCGTCGTTGCGCTCGGCCGGTTGCTGCGGGACCGCTGGATCGCGTTGTCGATGGTTTTCTGTCTCCTCACCTCCTTCGTGACCTACAAGTTCGTATCGGTCACTGCGCAGAATCAGGGATTCGTGCCCTTCGCGTACATGCGCTACTCAGGGGTGGATACGGCGTGGTGGCCATGGTTCGTCCTCGCCCATCTCTTCTGGAGCTGGGTCTACATCTATCTGCGCGTGCGGGAAGAGAAGTTGACGAGCCTGGGCGCGATCAGGCACGCTACGCTCGAGGGGAGGATCACTGATGTCGTCATGGTCGCGATCTTTGCGATCGCCGGGTGGCTGCCAGGCGAGGTGATCGATATTCACGGCGGTTCGGCCATCTATTTCTCCGACGTTCAGCGGTGGGTCGCTCTTCCGCTGTTGATGGCGTCCGGATGGCGATGGGTGGCTCAGTGGCGTGAGCGGCGCCGGGACACCAATTCGCAAGGCAGCTTCGTTGGCGGCCTGAGGTTGGCGGACCTCTGGTTGGCGGCACTCGTCATTCCAATTAGTATCACAATGATACTAAATGCCATACGGGCGCCGGCGACGGCGCTTAGGGCCGACATCGCGCTCCGTCGCGGGCTCTACGCGGAGGCGGGAGTGAAGGGGCCCGTGGGTCTCCGCTCGCTCGGTGATCGGCGGCTTCTCGCGGCCGGCTTGCATCGAGCGCCCGACTACAGTCTCATTTCCGCGCTTCGCGAGCTCGACAAGACGCCCGCGGCCGTCAAGCGCCGCACGCTGCTCTTCATTCCGCAGTCGTACCTGCGCTTCTGGCAGACATGGACCGAGCCCGAGCGATGCTCATACGTTCCGATGATTGCTCCGGCCACCTCAGGGCTCGCGCTTCTCGACGGCATGCCTCCCGTAGACTGCGACCTGACCAATCAGTACGGGATGACCCGCTACCAGAGGCGCACCACGCCCCAGCTACCCGCCGATGTCATGCCGGTGACGCTCTGCGCGAAAGCCACCGCGAAGGGATTTTCGCGCGTGGTCGTGCTCGACGGTTCAGCCGACTCCCACGTTGCCGTCAGTGCCATCGAGTGCCCAGTGAGAATCAGCGCCGATAGAGCTGAGGAAGAGTAAAAGAGAAGGGCATAGGTTGCGAGCGGATAGAAGCGCAGCCCTATGCCGCTCTCAGTCGATCTTTGCTCTGCTGTTCATTGTATCTTGTAGGCCATGATCGAGACCTTGAAAGTGGGCGACCAGCTCCTGGCTGTTATCGTCTCAAACAGGTTCAACGAGCCGGGCATTCACTTCTTCACTCCCGACGATCTTTCTCAGCAGCTGGCGTACATGCACCATCCGGCCGGCAAGGTCATCGATCCGCACGTCCACAATCCGGTCAGCCGCAACGTCCAGTACACCCAGGAAGTGCTCTTCATCAAGCGTGGACGGCTGAGGGTGGATTTCTACGACAACGAGCAGGCGTACATCGAGAGCCGGATTCTTTCGGCGGGCGACGTGATTCTGCTCGCGACAGGCGGCCACGGATTCGAAGTGCTCGAGGAAATCGAGATGATCGAGGTGAAGCAGGGCCCCTATGCCGGCGATAATGACAAGACACGCTTTGACGGAGTGGCTGCAGAGCGCGTGATGATAAAGGACTAGCGGGTGACCGGATTCATTCCCGTAAACGAGCCGGTCCTCGATGGCAACGAGAAGAAATATCTGGCCCAGTGCATCGACACCGGCTGGATTTCATCCGAGGGCCCCTTTGTCCGCGAATTCGAGAGCCGCTTTGCCGCTCGGGTAGGGCGGAAACACAGCGTCGCCGTCTGCAACGGCTCGGCGGCACTCGACGCCGCCGCTGCCGCTCTTCGCCTCGGTCCGGGCGACGAGGTGATCATGCCGACCTTCACGATCATCTCTTGCGCGTCGGCCGTCTCGCGGCTCGGCGCGACACCGGTGCTTGTCGACTGCGACCCGAAAACCTGGAACATGGATCCCGCGGCCATCGAGGATCGCATCACCGAGCGGACGCGGGCAATCATGGTCGTCCATCTCTACGGCCTTCCCGTGGACATGGACCCGGTGATGGAAATCGCGCAACGCCGCGGACTTCGCGTCATCGAGGATGCCGCGGAGATGATCGGGCAGACGTATCGCGGCCGTCCCTGCGGCTCGTTCGGCGACCTGTCGACCTTCAGCTTCTATCCGAACAAGCACGTCACTACCGGCGAAGGCGGAATGATCGTGACCGACGACGACGCTCTGGCCGAGCGGTGCCGGTCGCTCAGAAATCTTTGCTTCATTCCGGCTCGCCGCTTCGTGCACAAGGAGCTCGGGTGGAATTTCAGGATGACGAATCTCCAGGCGGCGGTAGGCCTGGCTCAGCTGGAGAGACTCGATGAGTTCGTCGCCCGCAAACGTCGTTCGTTCGCCCGCTACATGGATCTGTTGAGTGACGTCCGTGGGATCCAGCTCCCCGTCGCATCCACCGCCTTTGCCGAGAACATCAACTGGGTTTTTGGAATAGTCCTCGACGACGCGTTGGAGATGGACGCGAGTGGCGCGATACAGCGCCTGGCTGGACAGGGAATCGGCACGCGTCCTTTCTTCTGGCCGATCCACGAGCAGCCCGTCTATCGGCGAATGGGACTTTTCCTTGGGGAAAAGCATCCGTGCGCCGAGCGAATCGCCCGGCGCGGATTCTATCTCCCGAGCGGTCTCGCTCTGACGGAAGAGCAGATCGCCCGAGTTGCAGAGTCGGTGCGGCGGATCCTGGCTTGAGATTTCCTGACAGACGTTCGTCGGGAATCACGGAGGCATGAAGCGGATCGGGGTGCTCCTCACCTCGGAGCCGGGTGGAGGCGCGTATCAGTACACGCAGACGATTCTCGATGCAGTGCTGGCGCTTCCGCGCGACAACTATTCCATTGTCGCCGCGTATTCAGATCGGCTCTGGATAGACAAACTCGGAGACCGCGTTGATCGCCTCGAGCTTGGCAATTCGCGCTGGAATCGCGCTCTCAACCGGGCGTGGCACATGACCCATCTGCCGGTCGCGGCGTGGAGACGATCAGCGGCGCACCTCGATACCAACATTCGAGCATTGATTGCCGAGCGAGCCGACCTTTGGGTTTGTCCCAATCACGATCGCTATGCCTTTCGAGCGCCGCTGCCCACGCTCGGCACTGTGCACGACCTGATGCACCGCTACGAACCGTCGTTTCCGGAAGTCTCGGAGGACGGCGAGTTCGCTCGCCGGGAATTTCATTTTGGCGAGACCTGCAGATGGGCGAACGGAGTGCTGGTGGACTCGAGCCTCGGGAAACAGCAGCTCCGTGAGTCGTACGGCATCGAGGAGGGGCGAGTATTCGTGCTTCCATTCATCCCGCCGCGTTACATCTTCGAGTACACCGACGCGAGCGACGCAAGGTTCGAAAGCCGGTACTTCGTGCCGCGAAAGTTCTTTTTCTATCCCGCCCAGTTCTACAGGCACAAGAACCACCGCGGACTTGTCGAAGCCATTTCCCTGATGCGCGAGCAGTATCCCGACGTTCGTCTCGTGCTCGTGGGCTCCAAGGAGCGCAACGGGTTTGCCGATGTTATGTCGCTGGTCAAGGAAAAAGGTCTCGAGGAACATGTCCTCTTCATGGGATATGTTCCCGACGCCGACATTCCGGGCTTCTACAAGAGGGCGCGGGCGCTCGTGATGCCGACGTTCTTTGGCCCGACGAATATTCCTCCTCTCGAAGCGTTCGCGCTCGGCTGTCCCGTCGCGACGTCGCGCATTTACGGGATCCCCGACCAGCTTGGAGATGCGGCGCTGTTGTTCGATCCGCGTTCCGTGAACGAAATCCGCGATTGTCTGGTGCGTCTCTGGACGGACGATGCATTGTGCGCCGAGTTCGCCGAGCGGGGAAGAGAACACTCGCGCAGATGGGGGCCGGAGCAGTTCGCGGCGCGGTTTCGCGAGATCGTCGCCCGCCTCGTATGACACCTACGCACCCTTTCGTGTCGGTGATCATCCCGACGTACAATCGTTCGGCCCGCCTCGAGGCGACTGTCGGAAGTCTCATCGGTCAGCAGTATCCACCGGATCGGTTCGAGATTGTCCTCGTCGATAATGCCTCGACGGACGATACACCGCAGGTCATCTCGCGTCTGATGTCGCGTCATCCGGCGATCCGCCGGATGCGCGAGCCCCGTCGCGGGGCGCATTTCGCCCGCAATGCCGGAGCGACGGTCTCACTCGGCCAGATTCTTTACTTCACCGATGACGACATGATTGCCGACCCCGAGCTGCTGTCCACGATCGTCAAGCCGTTCTCGATGGACGCTGGGGTCGGCGCAGCGACAGGGCGCGTGCTGCCGAGGTGGGAGACCGAGCCGCCGGCTTGGGTTCTCAAGCATTGCCGCAATGCGTTGCTGAGTCTCAACGACCGTGGAGAAGCGCTGATTCTGTGCGACGAGGATCCCGGCGTTTTCAGCTGTCACGAGGCGATCGCGCGAGAGGCGTTCTTTCGTGCCGGGGGGTTCAATCCCGACACGAATGCAGGCGAGTTTGTTGGCGACAACGAGACCGGGTTGAACATCAAGGTAAGAAAGCTCGGCTACCGCTTCGCATATGTCGGCGAGTCCGTGACGCATCACGTGATCCCGGGCTCCAGAATGACCCAGGCGTATCTCAACAGTCGCTTTGCCGACCAGGGCTTCTGCGACAGCTACACCGATTATCGCGAGACTCATCCCGGACCGCTCAGGCTTCTCAAGCGAATTGCAGGGCACGCGGTCCTCATGGGCACAACCATTACAAAGGCCGTGGCCCGGCGAATTGCTGGAGACACGCGCTGGAGGCTGGATTTTGCGCGTCTCTTCTACTATCGCAATCGAGCGCGCTACGATCTTCGGCTGCTGCTGCACGACCAGTGGAGGCGCTTCGTGCTGCGCGACGACTGGATTACCGACGACAGTGCCTCGTCTCCCACAGCCGCGCGGCTCAATGGACAGGCCGGGCAATGAAGGTCGCCTATGTGACCACCTACGACGCGACTGACCTCAGGAACTGGTCGGGCACGGCGTATCACATCGCCAGGTCTCTCGAGAAGCAGGGCGTGGAGATCGCTCATGTGGGACCCCTCGAAGACAGGGGAGGGGTATTGCTTGGCGCGCGGCGCGAGGTCGCGAGACTCCTCGGCGGAAAGAGGATGCTGCGGGAGCGCGATCCCCGCGTGGCCGCCGGCTACGACGCGCAGGTCGAAGCGAAGGTGCGTGGGCTCGGCGTCGATTGGATTCTCTCTCCTGGTACGATTCCGATTGCGGAGCTTGCTGTTCCGGCGCCGATTGCGTTCTGGACCGACGCCACTTTCGCGCAGATGGTGGACATGTATCCCGAATTTCAGAATCTTGCGTCTGCGACGGTGAAAGGTGGTAATCTCATCGAGCAGCACGCGCTCCAGCGCGCAACTCTCGCCATCTATGCGTCGGACTGGGCGGCACGCTCGGCGATGAGCGAATACGGCGCCGATCCAGCCAAGGTGAGGGTTCTCCCGTTCGGCGCGAATCTGACGAACGAACGGCGCGCGGACGAGATCGAAACGATCATCCGGAATCGGGGGCGCGATGTCTGCCGTCTGCTCTTCATCGGAGTGGACTGGACAAGGAAGGGCGGTGACCTGGCGATCGCCATGGTGTCACGACTCCACGATCAGGGAGTTCGAGCGGAGCTGACAATTGTCGGGTCGAAGCCTGACATTCCCGCGGAGATGCGTGACATAGTCACCTCCCTCGGCTTCGTCTCGAAGGACACGACTTACGGAAGGAGCACTCTCGAGCGGCTGTTCACATCGTCGCACTTCCTCGTTCTTCCAAGCAGGGCTGAATGCTTTGGCGTCGTTCTCTGCGAAGCGAGCTCTTTCGGCATGCCGTCGATCACCAGCGACGTCGGGGGAATCCCGGCCGTCATCGGAAATGGCGTCAACGGTTTCATGTTTCCCGTCGCATCGATCGTCGAGGAGGGCGCTCGCTGCATCTCGTCCTTGTGGCGCGACGTCGCGCGCTACGACGACCTCTGCCGCTCGGCATTCGAGGAGTCGCAGAGGAGGCTGAACTGGGACGCTTCCGGGCGTGAGCTCCACCGCCTTCTCGAGGAGATGCATCCGTCACGGAGGAATCGCGCGACTCCGCAGGGCGCGACGCCTGACGCCGCGACAATGTCCGCGCCCGTCGCTGCAGCGATTCCAGTGCACTCGTCCAGATTCGAGGGTGGCAGGCGGACGCGCGGCGAAACAACGACCGACTCAGTCGAGCGTCCCCTCGTTTCCGTGATCACGGTGGCGCGCAACGCAGTCGGTCACATCGCCGAGACGATCGAAGCCGTTCTCGGCCAGTCGTACGAGAATGTCGAATACATAATCGTTGACGGTGCGTCCACCGACGGGACGCTTGACGTCATCCGGCGCTACGACGACCGCGTGGACTTTTGGGTGAGCGAGCCTGACACGGGGATCTACGACGCGATGAACAAGGGAGTCGATCTCGTGTCCGATCCCAACGCCTATGTTATCTTCGCCAACGCCGACGATCGCCTTTTTTCGCCGCGCGCACTGGCACGCGCCATCGAGCTCGGCGGCGGGGCCGACCTGATTTATGGCAAAATGCGCCTCACCGATGGTGAGGCATCCACGACGATGGGTCGCGAGGTCGAAGTCAGTGACCTCGCGCGCGAGACGTTGTGCCATCCCGCGACTCTGATGCGCCGGCGGCTGTTCGACACCGTTGGCCATTTCGATACGAGCTTCCGCATCGCCGCCGACTACGACCTCATCGTTCGCTGCTTCCAGCATCCGGTGAAGTCGCAATTCGTGGACGAGATCGTATCGGAAATGCGAATGGGCGGGACGAGTGAAGACCGCTTCATGATTTCATGTCGCGAGAGGAAGCGCGTTGTGCGCGAGCGGTTCGATTCATTCGCTCGCCTCGCCGGCGT
>JAHFCS010000347.1 GCA_023249395.1 Gemmatimonadota bacterium | reverse complement strand
CAGGATGGCATCGGCGATCGGAGAGCCCGCCGTGGATCCGCATGGAGCGCCGATTCCGTCGCGTGACGGAATGATGGACGAAACGGAATACTTTCCGCTTGCCGAGCTGGGCGCGGGCCTGGGTGTTCGAGTGGTGAGGGTGAGTGACGACGATCCGGAGATGCTGCGGTATCTGGGTGAGCTCGAGATCACGCCGGGGGCGGAGCTACTGATCGTATCGAAGGCGCCGTTCGACGGGCCGATCACTCTCAGAATCGGGCCCGCGCTTCACTCGATCGGTCCCGCGCTCGCGGCGCAGGTGCTGGTCGAGCCGCTGACGGACATCGAAGCGCCGGCGCACTAGCGGTCTTTCTCGCTGGCGCCCGCCCGCAGGAGCTCAAAGCCCGCGACCTTGAAATGGTGGTCGAACGCGAAGGCGTGGGTGATTTTTTCCCGGCGCATCACCTCGAAACTGACCGCGTCGGTGAGTGAGAACGGCTGATCCGAGAAACGGGTCAACCAATTGATGGTGGCATCTCGGGCAAGTTCGGCCGAGACGGCAATCCACTCGTGCCTCTGATCAGCGAGCAGCTTCGCTACCACGTTCCGAGCATCGCCTGGTCCTCGCAAATACAACAACAGCGTGTGGAATTCGGCAAGAATGAGTGTCGTGCCGACATAACGCCCGCCGGAGGTCTTGTGGATGCCGGCGATCTGCACCGCCCGTACGTGGTGCTGATCGCGCGCATGGTAAAGTCCCAACAGCGCGCCGGTGTCAACCAGTACGCGCACGCTTCTTCTTCCCTTTCTTCTTCCGGGCCGCAAACCATTTGTCGAAGCCGCCACCATACATGTAGTAGTCGTGGCGCTCCGACAGGTCCGGCGGTACGTCATCGTCAACCGCGTTCTCGATCAGCCAGTCGATGGCGGATCCGGGCCGTGTGTTGCCGGTGAGCCGCTCACTCCCGAGCTTCCATAGTCCCTGCCTCAGCAGCTCCGTTCGCGAGAGACCGGTCTTCTTCACCAGCTCTTCCAGCAGCGAGCGGTCTCTGGCGTCGAGATAGGCAACCACCTGCTCGCGGACGCGTTTTGGTTTCCTGGGCGGCATCGTACCTCCTGCTTTTGCTAATAAAGCTTACTAGTACATCATACTAGCATACTCCAGGCCGAGGTTCAATCCGCGAGTGGAGGCGAGTGGAGCCGAGATCGGCAGAGGCAAGGTTCAGTCAGCTACCTTTAGCCCGTGATCAACGCCTTACTCGCGGTGGCGTTTCTTCTCCAGGCCCCGCAACGCACAATCGCCATCGACGAACGGCTTGCCGCCGACGCGCATCTGTCGGTGGGCGATCGCGTCGTGCTGTCGGCAATCCCCGAGTCGTCCAGGGGCGACACCGTCGTAATCTCCGCAATCGTGAAACGCGGCACCGATCCCGCCGAAGTCGCCCGGAGCGAATTTCGCATCCGGCTGCATCTCGATCACCTCCAGTCGATTGCCGGATATGGCGACCGCGTCGATCGCTTCGCCGTTGCCACCCCGAGCGATGCCGCAACCGAGAAAGCCCTGGCCGAGATAAACTCGGCGGCGTTCGGATTCGAGGCGCACCGCTCGAAGGACATCGCCGTCGGAACGTCCAAGACGTTCCAGGTGGTGAGCCGCTTTCACAAAGCGATCGGTGTAATCACCATCGTCGCGAGCGCGATCTTTCTTCTCTGCATTATGCTCCTCAAAGTTGAGGAGCGGCGGCGCGACGTCGCAGCACTTCGGCTCATCGGCATCTCGCAGCGCACCGTGATGCGCGCGGTGGTCATCGAAGCGGCGCTGCTCGCGCTTGTCGGGAGCGCGCTCGGCGTCGGCGCCGGCTGGGTCGGGTCCCAGTTCGTCAACTGGTACTACCGCGGCGTTTACAGAACACCACTCGCATTCTCGATCGTCACACCGTCGATCATCACGCTGGCTGTCGCCTTGTCGCTCGTCCTGGGAATTGCCGCGGGCATACTCGCGTCGCTCCGCCTGGTGCGAACACCACCACTGGTCCTCTTCGGCCGCTGATGCCTTTCGCTCTCGCCTGGACGTCTCTCAGAAGACACGGCACCAGGACGCTTCTCGCCATGCTCGGAGTCGCCGTCGCGGCTGCGATGCTGCTCGACATGGTGATGATGTCGACCGGGATGCGCGAATCGTTCCGCAGCCTCCTCCTTTCGCGGGGCTTTCAGCTTCGCCTCGCCCCCAAGGGGACTCTTCCCTTCGACACCGACGCGACGATGAGCAACACCGGCGGAATGGTGAGGGTTCTTCGGGCGAATCCCAACTTCACGGCGGTGAGTCCGGTCCTCGGCGGCACGATTCACATCCCGCGCGGCGACCGGGTGATCACGAGCTCGGCACTCGGCCTCGATCCCCGTGTGCAGGGAGACTACGAGATGCTTTCGGGACGCGACCCGCTGGCGGCCAATGAGATGGTCGCCAACGACGAGCTCATTCGCGCACTGGGTGTTCGCATGGGAGATACGCTCAGAGTCGCCGGCGGCTACGATCCTCAAACGAGAGAGTATTCGCTCACGCGGCGGCTCGTGCTCACCGGGCGGGTGCGCTTTCTCTATGGCGCGTCGCACCAGCGCGCAGCGGCGATGCAGCTTGGCACACTGCAGAAGATGAGCGGTCCGGACAAGGCAGATGCCTCGTCGCTGTTCATGATTCGCGTCCGCGAGGGATCGAGCGTCGACTCGGCGACCCGCTGGATCAGGGAGCGAATCTTCACCGTCAACGTCATCTCCACCGAATCGGCGCTCAACCAGGTGGATGAGCGCCTCCGCTATTTCCGGCAGCTTGCGGTGATTCTTGGCAGCGTGAGTCTGTTCGTTGGGTTTCTTCTCGTCACCACTTTAGTCACCGTCTCGGTCAACGAACGGATCGGGGAGATCGCCGTGATGCGGGCGATCGGAGTCTCACGCGTCCATGTCGTGATGCAGATCGTGCTCGAAGGCGTGGCGATAAGTCTGGTCGGAGCGTTTGCCGGACTGCTGCTGGGTCTCGTGACAGGCCGCTACCTCAATAGCATTCTCTCTTCTTTTCCAGGACTGCCCGAGGCCATCGACTTCTTTCTCTTTCAGCCGAAGGCGGCGTGGACGGCGCTCGGACTCCTCGCCTTGTCGGGGATCGCTGCAGGCGTGTACCCGGCGTTCCGCGCATCATCGCTGCCGATTGCGACCACGCTCCGCCAGGAGGCGATCGCGTGACGATCCCCCAGGACGTGAACGCGTCCGAGCGCAGTGATGCGCGGTCGCGACCGGCGGTTGTCGAGTCGCGCGATTTGGCGCGGAACTACTTGTTTGGCAAGGAGGTCGTTCACGCCCTCTGCGGCGTGACGTTCGACATCGCCGAAGGGGACTGGGTCGCGATCGTCGGTCCGTCGGGTTGCGGCAAGTCCACGCTGCTCAATTTGCTGGGCGCCATAGATCGCCCGACGCGTGGATCGGTGGTGATAAACGGGACCGATGTCGCAGGAATGGTCGACCGC
>JAHFCS010000346.1 GCA_023249395.1 Gemmatimonadota bacterium | reverse complement strand
TGCGCATACGAGACATGGACTTTCGGAACCGCTCGGCCCAGCAGACACTGGCCGAGCCGGTTGTCTCCGATCGGGTGATCATGCGTGTCGCCCGCGAGCTGCTGGGAAAGCTACGTCGCTCGCGTCGCGTACCTGCACGGCTGATTGGCATCGCGCTATCTTCGCTCGGACAGGATCCGGATGCGGATCAGCTCACCCTCTTCGCCAAGGCCGTCGATCCGAAGGCAGAAACTGATCGCGACCGCGTGCTCGCGCGTGCAGTGGATCGAGTGAGAGAGCGATTCGGTCCAAGAAGCGTCATGCCCGCGTCGCTCACCACAAACGAGGAAAGCACGAGTGGATAGATGGCCTGCAGCACTCGCGATCATCATGGCGTTGCCCGCTCAGGCGCAGTCCAATCGACCCAGCGCCGCGGAAGTGGTCGCGCGGATTAGCCAGCACGCAGCGGTGCAGCTCCCGGAGAAGACGGTCGACAGTTTCAAGGCTGGTGATCCCCAATCGAAAGTGACCGGGATCGCCGTCACGATGATGGCCACGCTCGATGTTCTGAAGCGCGCCGCAGCACACGGCGACAATTTCGTAATCACTCACGAGCCGACGTTCTACAGTCATCGCGACACGACGGCTGTGCTCGAGCAGGAGAACGATCCTGTTCTCGCCGAGAAGCAGAAGTTCATTCGCGATCATGGACTGGTGATATGGCGGTTCCACGACACGCCCCATTCAATGAAGCCGGACATGATCAACGCCGGAATCATCCGGGCCCTCGGCTGGGAGAATCGCAGGCACAACGGCGATTCCGAGGTTTTCGATCTTTCAGCTACACCGCTGGGAGCTTTAGGGAGGACTGTTGCGGCCAGGCTGGGCGCGAAGGCGATTCGCATCTCCGGCGATCCGAATGTGAGAGTATCAAGGGTCGCACTCACACAGGGTTTCCCGGGCTTCGCCGCGAATCGGCACGCATTCCAGCGCGGCAAAGTCGACGTCGTAATCATCGGCGAAGATCACGAATGGGAAACGATCGAATATGTTGTCGATGCCATCTCCGCCGGTAAGGTCAAGGGATTGATCGTTCTCGGACACATTCCATCCGAACAGGCGGGAATGGAAGAAGTCACGCGCTGGCTGAAGACGTTCGTCACCGAAGTGCCAATCGAGTTCATCCCCGCTAAAGACCCATTCACACCCGGCGACTAGCATGAACACAGCTTTGATCCTGATCGCTCTCGCGGTCATTGCCTGGGCCGCATTCGCATTCAATCGCTTGGTGCGTCTCCGCAACCAGGTGCGCACCGCGTGGGCCGACGTCGACGTGCAGCTCCGCAGGCGACACGATCTCGTTCCGCAGCTTGTCGCGGCCGTGAAGGGTTACATGGGTCATGAGCGCGGCGTGCTGACTGCCGTCACCGAGCTGCGCTCACAGGCGGTTGCGCTAACCAGCCCCGCGCGACTCGGCGAAATCGAAGGCGCGCTGGAAAGGGCGCTGACTCAGCTCTTTGCGCTCAAGGAAGCGTATCCAGACCTCAAGGCGAACGAGAGCTTTCTCCAGCTTCAGCGCGATCTCGTCGGAGTCGAAGATAATCTTCAGTACGCGCGCAGGTTTTACAACGGTGCGGTTCGGGACTACAACACGGCGATCCAGCGCTTCCCTGACTTGATTGTCGGCAAGGCTGGAGGATTCACCGAGCGTGAATTCTTCTCCGCTGAAGAGGGGGATCGCCCCGCGGTGAACGTCGAGCTCTCGTCATGAAGCGCATTCCGCTCGCGCTGGCCATCTTCCTGTCGGCAGCTCCGCTTGGCGCGCAGGAGCGCATCCTGTCGTACGACAGTCAGGTGCAGATCCGTGCAGACGCCAGCCTCGACGTGACGGAGCGCATCAAGGTGCATGCGGATGGGAGCCAGATCCGGCGCGGCATCTATCGTGATTTCCCGACGCGATATCGCGATCGCTTCGGCAATCGGGTTCGCGTCGATCTCGAGGTGTTGAGCGTCGAGCGGAACGACGTCATGGAGCCGTGGTTCACCGAAAACATGACCAACGGGGTCCGCATCAATACGGGTAACGACAGTGTCCTGCCGGTTCCGGCGGACTACACTTACACGCTGCGGTATCACACCACGCGCGAGCTTGGCTTTTTCCCCGATCACGACGAGCTGTATTGGAACGCCATCGGCACTGGCTGGATCTTTCCGATTGACAGCGGCACGGTCGAAGTGAGACTGCCGCGGCCGGTGCCGGCCGACAGCCTGCACGCCGAGGCATACACGGGAGCGCAGGGAGCGAACGGGAACGACTACGTCGCAGAGTTTCCAGCGCCGGGTGTGGCAAAGTATCGCCTTACCCGCCCGCTCGGAGCATACGAAGGATTCACAATTGTCCTGACGTTTCCCAAGGGGCTGGTTCACGAGCCGACTCAGAGAGAAAAGCTTCGCTGGTTCCTTGCCGATAATCGCGGCGTTCTTTTCGCGCTCGCGGGCCTGCTCTTGTTGCTGCTGTACATGATTCGCGAATGGCGGCGAGTCGGCCGTGATCCTCAGAAGGGGATCGTCATCGCGCGCTATGAGGCGCGCGAGGGCCAGACTCCGGCGGGGCTTCGCTTCATGCAGCGCATGGGATACGACATGCGCTGCTTCACCGGCGACATCCTGGCTCTCGCTGTCGCCGGCCGTCTGCGGATCAACCGGGAAGAACACTTCCTGAAGGATCAATGGAGTCTCGAGCGTCTGACTCCATCATCCCCTGCGCCGGTGTCGCTCGGTCAGCAGACGCTGCTCGACACGCTGTTTCGTGACGGCGCGGCAACTCTGGTACTGAAGAACACGAACGCAGCCACTGTTTCAGCGGGACGCGACGTACACCAGAAGATCCTGGATCAGGAATTTCAACCTGAATACTTCAAGCGGAACACAAGCAGTGTGGTGTGGGCGACACTGATCGCGATACTCACAGGAGCTGCTGCCTTCGTCAACTCCGGTGGATTCGGGATTCCGGCGATTATTACCGTGCTCATACTGATGCTGTTCTCACTCATCGTGTTCGCGCGACTGATTCGTGCGCCCACGCGCGAAGGCCGCGCGCTGCTCGACGAAATTGAAGGCCTCAAGCTTTACATGCGGGTCGCCGAGCGGCAGGAGCTGGCGAGCATACGGAGTCCGGATGAGCCTCCGCTCGACGCGAAGCGTTACGAAGCGATGCTGCCATTCGCTGTCGCGCTCGGCGTCGAGGATGCGTGGACGGAGAAGTTCACGGTGGCGGCAGGTGCAGCAGCGGCCGCGGAAGCCGCAAACAACATCACCTGGTACAGCGGGCGGGGGCCGATCTCGAATCTCGGCGATTTTTCGAGCGCGATTGGCTCGAGTCTGAGCTCGACGATCTCCTCCGCATCTTCTCCGCCCGGGAGCAGCTCAGGGTCGGGAGGAGGCGGGTCGTCGGGCGGTGGAGGTGGAGGTGGAGGTGGAGGGGGACGATAGGGTGCGATTCATACCCGTCCTCATGGAT
>JAHFCS010000345.1 GCA_023249395.1 Gemmatimonadota bacterium | reverse complement strand
GCGAAGATTGCCGGCGGCGTTGCGGTGATCAATGTCGGCGCCGCGACCGAGAGCGAGATGAAGGAGAAGAAGGCTCGCGTCGAGGACGCACTGCACGCCACGCGCGCTGCGGTGGAAGAGGGAATCGTCCCCGGTGGCGGCGTGGCGTTCATCCGCGCGCAGCCTGCCCTCAAGAAGCTCAAGCTCGAGGATGCGGAAGAGCAGATCGGAGTCGAGATCGTGCGCAAGGCGATCGAGGAGCCGATCCGGATGATCGTCCAGAATGCAGGTGGCGAAGGAAGCATCGTCGTCGAGAAGGTCCGTCTCTCGAAGGACCCCTCGTTCGGCTACAATGCTCTCACCGACGAGTACGAGAACCTGGTCGAGGCCGGTGTCATCGATCCGACCAAGGTGACGCGCACCGCGCTTCAGAACGCGGCGTCGATCGCCGGACTACTTCTGACGACCGAAGCATTGATCGTCGAGAAGAAGGAGCCGCAGAGCAACGCTCCGGCAGGCGGACCGCCGGGCGGAATGGGCGGGATGTACTAGGCCGAGGCAAAGGCTGAACTAAAACGGGGCTGCGAGAGCGGCCTCGTTTTTTTGGCGCGGTGAAAACCCGAACGGGAGGTGAAAACCCGAACGGGATGAGAACGCTGACTGCTGCCGACCGCCGCTCAGCCCGTGATCACCATTTGCACTTTCGTCGGCAATAGCACCGTGCGCGTTTCGCCCCTCCCGATCGCATTTTGAAACCAGCTCGAGTCCTTCTTCGCCCCGCCGGCTTCCATCACCCGGATCGCGAGCTCCGCCGCGTCGAGAGGGTCCATGCGAAGGCAGCCGTGCGACGCAGCGCTGCCTATCGTGTCGACCTGATCGGTGCCGTGGATGTAATAGGCGGGCTCCTTGAAGAATATCTTCACGAGTCTCATCGGATTGTCGGGGTGCCCGGGCTCCTTGGGGGTTTTGCCTTTCGCCCATCTCGAGTCCGGTGGAACCCAGGCGGGATTCCAGACGACCTTGTCGATCGAAAAGGCCCCGCGCGGCGTCGGGTAGTTCGATGTCCCGTCGGCAATGCTGTAGGTCTTCACGACCTTGCCGTCCTCCTCGACGTAGAGGATCTTCTCGGAGAGGTCCGCCCTGAGACGAATCCCCGCCTGGGCAGCCGACTCCATCGACTGGGCACCGACGTTTCTCGGCTTCAGATATTCGGCGCGGGCGGCGTTGAGAATGATCCCCGCGAAGGGAAGAAGGAGAACTGCCAGGATCTTGCGCTGTCGTGTCATCTATCCGTCACTCCGGCTTCTGGTCGCAATTTGCCCTTGATCTAAACGCAAGCCACGTTCCACATTTGTTTGTCAGTGTTACCAGGTACAATAGTGGAGGGACCGGCTGATGGCTCAACCTCCGGCGAACTTCGAGAGCGAAGACGACTTCGTGCCCCGCCGCTCCACGAGCGAGGATGCGTTGCTCACCAGCAGCGGGACGATCGCAGTTGTTGACGTCCTGGCAATGATCGCTGCCGAGCGCCGCGATCGTCAGCACCGCGCGACGCGCGCGGCCGCCGTGATCTGCCGCATCGGACCGTATCGATGGGTCGGCATATATGACATCGACTCCGAGGACGCTCTCGTGATCGCGTGGAGCGGTTTGGGTCCGCCGGCATTCGTGAGATTCCCGAACACCGCCGGTCTGACCGGCGAAGCCGTCCGCACCAAGAAGACAGTTGTCGCCAACGACGTGTCGAAGGATCGACGGTATCTCACCTCATTCGTTGGCACGCGCGCGGAAATAATCGTCCCCGTATTGAATGCCAAGGGTGATGTTGTCGGCTCGATAGATGTCGAGAGTGACAAGGAGAATGCATTCGCGCTCCGCGACCAGAAAATCCTCGAGCAGTGCGGGATGGCACTGGCTCCGCTCTGGGCATTGTGAATCCGGCCGGGACATTTCTCGAGCGATCACGCTACTACCTCTCCGGCGAATACCTTCCGAAGCTTCGCCATTGCGCCGCCGCGCTTCCCGACGAAGCTCTCTGGCAGCGCGCCAACGAATCGTCGAACAGCATCGGCAACCTGCTGATGCATCTGGCGGGCAACGTCCGCCAGTGGATCGTAAGCGGAATCGGCGGCCGGCCGGTGGAGCGAGATCGAGCGGCCGAGTTCTCCGCGCGCACGGGACCATCGGCCAGAGCCCTCCTCGGTGATCTCGAGGCGGCGGTCGCCGAGTCCGACTCGGTGCTCGCCGGTCTCTCGGAGGAAGATCTGGTGCGGCCGTGTACGATTCAGGGACGTGAGACGACCGTGCTCGCCGCCATCTATCACGTCGTCGAGCACTTCGCGATGCATACCGGCCAGATCGTCCTCTTGACCAAGGCGCGCGCTCCGGGCGCAATCAGCTTCTACGACGACTCGGGCTGGACGGCCCGGCCTCTCTGGGGAGGCGACGAAGGAACCAGGTGAAGCACATCCGTAATCCACTCATTGAGGCGGCATTCCGTGACACTCATTTCAGCGAGCGCATCGCGCGCACCTCTTCTCTTTTCAGCTCTCCTTCTCCCCTGGGCAGCGCCGGCACAACGCATCGATCCTTCGTTTTACTCGTCGCTCGAATGGCGCATGATCGGACCGTTCCGCGGCGGAAGAACTGTCGGCGCGACCGGTGTCAGGGGTGAGCCGAATGTGTTCTATATCGGCGTCAACAACGGCGGCGTGTGGAAATCCACCGACTACGGCCGCGTATGGACACCGATCTTCGATAGCCAGCCGACCGGCTCGATCGGCGACATCGCGATTGCGCCTTCGAACCCGAACATCCTCTACGTCGGGACCGGCGAGGGCCTTCAGCGTCCCGATCTCGCGACTGGCGACGGGATCTACAAGTCGGACGATGCCGGGAAAACCTGGACTCATCTCGGACTGTCCAGTGCCCAGCAAATCGGATCCATTATCGTCGATCCGCGCGATCCCAACCGCGTTTTCGTCGCAGCGCTCGGTCATCCTTACGGCGCGAATGAAGAGCGTGGAGTCTTTCGCTCCCTCGACGGCGGCAAGAGCTGGCAGAAGGTCCTCTACAAGGACGAGAACACGGGTGCGATCCAGGTGGCCTTCGATCCGGTGAATTCGCAGATCGTCTACGCCGACCTCTGGGCAGGGCGGCAGGCGCCGTGGGAAATCGGCAGCTCGTTCAATGGTCCGGGCAGTGGACTCTTCAAGTCAGCCGACGGAGGAGCGACATGGCATGAGCTCCGCACCGGACTGCCCACGATCGCCGAAGGACTCGGCCGCATCGGCTTGGCGATCGCGCCGAACAATCCGAGCCGGCTCTATGCGACGGTGGATGCTACGAAGCACGCCGGCATCTATCGCTCGGACGATGCCGGTGAGAGCTGGACGCTGATGAACACCGAAGGACGGCTCTGGGACCGCGGCTCCGATTTCGCCGAGGTGAAGGTGGACCCGAAGAACGCCGACATCGTCTATGTCGCGAATACCTCGACATATCGCTCGACCGACGGGGCAAAGACGTT
>JAHFCS010000344.1 GCA_023249395.1 Gemmatimonadota bacterium | reverse complement strand
ACTGTCTGGATCGCCCTCAAGATGTTCCAGAAGTTGGCTGGCGTACGCGTGCCGTCGCCTGAATATTTGGGCTGAACTGCGAGATCGCGATCGAATTCGCGTTCGACGAAGCCCGGCAGCTTCATCACGCAGCGCTTGACTGCGCCCAGGTTCCAGTAGGGCCTGCCATAAAATACCCGCGCCGCTTCGAGGTCGCCATCGAGGAGCCTGAGCTCCCTCAGGTAGCCCTTCAATGCCCGTTCCCAGATGCATTGGTACAAGCTCCACACAAGCGGTGTCACGACGTCACTGGAGACTCCCCCGTCCCGGAAATCCGCGTTCGTCCACTCGCCGTCGATCCCCGCAAAGCAGAGGCGCGTTATCGGACGGGCCTGCAAGATGTAAAGGCGGCCGTATTCGATCGCCCACTCGATGTCCTGCGGAGCCCCCTTCAGCGCTTGGATGCGGCGCCCGATCTCGATGAGTTGCTGGATCTGTTCCCCTGAGAGCAGATCCCCCTCGCTTGTCGCGCGACCATGGCGGACGGGGATCTGCACGCCCGACCTGTGGCCCGCCAGCAGCTCGTCCGAGACGCCGGCACATGCCTCGATCAGCATCTCGTCCTCACGACCGGTGACCGGGTGGACCGTGAACAGAACGCCCGCCACCTCGGCATCCACCATTCGCTGGATGATGACGGCCATCCGGATCTGCGACGGTTCGATCCTGCGTGCGGAGCAGTAGGCACGGACCGCCTCGCTGTGAGCGCTTGCCCGGCACTCTAGGACCGCCTTATTCAGCGCTCCTACGGTCCGGATGTTGAGAAAGCTCCTGAACTGTCCGGCAAACGACGAGTCTACGAGATCTTCCGCCGTGGCGGAGGATCGGACCGCGACGCAGCCGCCGAGCACTTCGAGGATCGATTCCCCCGGCACCTCATCGCAATGCGTGGGGAGGACAAGGGTTTCGGGGACCGGAATTCCGGCCCGCGCCAGCTCTGCGAGGCTAAACGCCTTTGCTCCGGCCTCCTCAACCGAGGTGACATCGGAAAGGGGGATGAAGATATCGAATTCATGCATTCGCATGGGAGGCTCCCAGGACCGCCTGCTGCTTGTAGTTCGCGAGTTCGAAGCCGTGCTTCTTGGCGAGTGTCGAGATGCGCCGAACATGGTCGGAGGTCAGATCCCCTGTGAATGAGCGATCACAGATATTTTCAAGCGCGAGGATCATGCCTTCGGCCATGCACGCGAACGCGAGGCCTGGCGCGATCGGGAACCCGGCGATACGGTGGTCCTCGCCGTTCGGCATTCGCGCAAGACCACCGCGAATGACCTGAACATCCGGGCGACCCGCCGCATCGACTCCTTCCGGAACGGAGAGATCGCAGACCAGCGTGCCGGGTCTCAGGTGCTCGCTGTGAATGACCGGGACAGGAGTACTCACCGCCGCCACGACAACATCGGCCCGGCGGCAGTCGCTGATTTCAGTCGAAATCCGCGCATTGCGAAGTCTTAGTCCCGCCATGCGGCGGATCGAGCCTGCCATGTCTCTACCGATCAGGATGATCTCGGCGCAGCGCTCGGAGAGGAGCTGGCTGACCGCGGCCCCGATGTTCCCGGAGGCGCCGACCACCGCGACTATGCGCTCGCTAAGGTCCGGCACCGCCCGTTCGATCGCCTCAAGCGCCAGCGCGACCGCATACGAGTTACCCGTCGCCACGCCGATCGAGCGCGGGCGCACAGCGAGCCCGTTCTTCATGACGATCGAGGTGTACTGACCGAGCACGGCAACGCGACAGCCGAGGTGCTCCGCAACGTCCAGCCCATGCTCCACGAGCGCCCGCAGCCATCCTGTGTCACCCGCGTTCATAAGTTCCTTGATCCGATGGGCCGTGATCGGCAGCAGAATCGCGTTGAAGCGCGCGACCTGGCCTGTGCGCGATGTCACGTCAATCGAATCCAAGAGAACGGGCGTCACACTCCGTTCAATATGTCGCAGGTATTCGTCCCGCTCCCGAAATGAGACCGTCGCGAACCCGGGCTCGAGGCTGAGCAGATCATCGGCATCGATCAAGTGGCACAGCCACCCGACGCGCGGAACGCTTGTGGGTCGGTCGCTGCACGCAGCCACCCAGCCTTCCCGGACTTCGTTGGATCTCGGGATGGAGCCCGGCAAGAAGTAGCGCGTCAGCCCCAAGGTGTCGCCCGAACGGACCTTTTCGCAGACGTCGCGCAGTGCCGCGACAAAGCGTCCCAGCTCCTCGCGCGGCGTCACTACCGGGGGCTGGATCCGCAAGGTCATCGGGTTGCTCAGTGTCGGCGCAATGCGGATCCGGTGTTGATGGTAGAGGTATCCCGCCACAACGAGGGCCAGATCGTTGCCAAAAAGCCGCAGCAGGAATCCGCGATCCGGCGGCGCGAACTCAACACCGATCATGAGCCCCAGGCCCCGGACTTCCCGGAGAACTTCCGGGTACTCCGAAACGAGAAGGGCGAGTTCCTGCTTCAGCCAGCGGCCGTTCTCGCGGCAAGTCGCAAGCGTTTCCTCAGTCAGAAGATCGAGAACCTTCAACGCGACGGCCGAGCTGAAATCGTCGTCGGCGAACGTGCTTGTATGGATCAGGCCGAGCTCGGGGCGGTATCGCTCGTTGCGCACGAGCAGAGCTGAAATCTTGGCGATACCCCCACCCAGCGCCTTAGAGAGAATCAGCAGGTCAGGCTCAACACCATAGTGCTCGCAGGCGAGGAACTTCCCGGTCCGGCCCAGGCCCGTCTGACATTCGTCTATAACCAGGGCCGCCTCCGTGCATAGTTCCCGCGCAAGCGAGACGAACTCCTGCGTAAGCGGCACGACTCCTCCCTCGCCTTGAATAAGCTCCAGGAAGAGCGCCGCAGGCCGGTGGCGTTCGAAGACTTCGCGCAGCGCTTTCATGTCGTTCGGAGGAACGCGCAGCACCTCCAGGCCCGTCTCGAATCCCTCGCGAAAGGCAGGATTCGCCGTGAGCTGAAGCGCACCAAGGGTCTTTCCGTGAAACGCGCCTCCGAGCGCCACGATCGGGCCCCTTCGTTCGAGCATCACGTGCTTGATCGCCACCTCGACGGCCTCGGCTCCACTGTTCGCGAAAAGCACGTGGTAGGCGCCGCGCGAGAGCCGCGAGGCCAGCTCACCGGTGAGCGCTTTGATCGAACCCTGGGCGTGGATCGGT
The DNA here is from genome assembly GCA_023249395.1 of Gemmatimonadota bacterium. Taxonomy (GTDB): domain Bacteria; phylum Gemmatimonadota; class Gemmatimonadetes; order Gemmatimonadales; family Gemmatimonadaceae; genus UBA4720. The sequence continues at coordinate 329 of JAHFCS010000344.1, read as the reverse complement.
CGCCCATCGCGCAGGTAGTTGACCGCGACGTTGACGAGCTCCGGGTGGTGATGGCCGAAAAAGAGCGTCCCATAGCCTCCGACTAGATCGAGCACCGGCTCTTCCAAGCCGCGCGGCCAGAGGTAACAACCCGAGGCCCGCTCGAAGGTGATATCGAGGTGGAGCAGCTCGAGCAGCTCCGCGAGTTTCGGGCGAACAAGCATCCGATACGCTTCTGATCCGTTCATGGCGCCTCCCGAAAGCGGCAGAGGAGGCGCAACGCCGATCTCTTGTCGCTTTGTGCAGGATAGAGCAGCGCATGACCCAGCCGGCGAACATCTCCTTCCTTT
>JAHFCS010000343.1:811-3516 GCA_023249395.1 Gemmatimonadota bacterium | reverse complement strand
CGCCGGCTCGGAATGACACCCTCGCGATCGCCCCTTGCACGCTACCCGCTACCCGCTACCCGCTTCCTACTCGCCACTCGCTACTCGCCACTCGCTACTCGCTACTCGCTACTCGCTCTGCTACCCTTCGCCCCGCTTTTAGCGACCGCCGATTTCTCTTCCTGTGGCTCCTCGTCGTCGCCGTGGCGCTCTCGATTCACCTCGGCTCGTATCCGCTGTTCGATGCGGACGAGGGGCGCAACGGCGAGGTGGGTCGCGAGATGGCGGCGACCAACGACTACGTGATGCCGCGCCTCGACGGCATGCCGTATCTCGACAAGCCGATCGTCTACTTCGCTGCCGAAGCGGCCGTCATGGAGATCCTCGGGCCGACCGAAGTCGCGGCGCGACTGCCGGCGCTGCTTTTTACATTCGCGACCGCGGCGATCGTCTTCTGGTTTGCGAGGAGAGTATGGAGAGGCGACGAGGGGCTGACCGCCGCGATCGCATACCTCTCGATGCCGCTGACGCTGGCGTTTTCGCGGACGGTGATTTTTGACAGCGCGCTGGCGTTCTTCATCGTGACGGCGATCGCGGGGTTTTACTTTGCGGTGGAAAGTTCGGCGGAGGATCTCGACCCCTCATCCGGCCTTCGGCCACCTTCTCCCGGCACGCGGGGGAAAGGGTCTCAATCCCGATCACGGCGATGGTCGGTTCTCGCGTGGGCGGCGATCGCGTTAGGCGTGCTTACGAAGGGGCCCGTAGCGATCGCGTTGCCGCTGCTCGTCGCGATTCCGTATGCGATCCGCCGGAAGTCGTTCCGAGCGCTCTGGTCGTGGTGGGGCCTGGTCGTTTTCGTCGCCGTCATCACGCCATGGGTATGGGCCATCTCGCTCGCATTACCCGATTTTCTGCAGTACGTCCTCGTCACTGAAACCGCGCAGCGGCTGGCGACGGAAGCACTGAAGCGGACCGGAGCTCCGTGGTACTTCGCTCCATACCTGTTAGGCGGGGCGCTCCCGTGGTCGATCCTGGCACTCTTCGCGTGGCGCCGGCGTACGGAGCAAGAACAGGCGGCGGAGAGGCGCGGGCCGAATCCGATGCTCTACGTCGCGCTCTGGATCGCGATCCCGTTCATCTTTTTTTCGATCTCGCAGTCGAAGCGGCCGCAGTACATTCTGCCGGTCATGCCGGCTGTAGCGCTGGCTGTGGCGTACTTCTGGCGCGGCGATCGCCGCGCGACCGCTGTCCGCATTGCCGCGGCGGTCATGTTGATCCTCGGCGTTGCGATCGCGGTAGCGCCGGCGATCGTTCAGCATCGCGCGAACGTCGAGCCTGCGGTCGCAAGCGGCGTCGAAACGTCGGCGATTCCGATGGCCGCCGCGACGCTCGCCGGCGCGATCGCGGCGTTCGTGTTCGCGCGGCGGCGCGAGATCGCGATTGCCGCGCTTTCGCTGCCGATCATCGCCATTCCCATCACCGCGAATCCGCTGCTGCAATCGATCGGCACGCGGAGATCGGAGCAGTCGCTAGTCACGCAGATGAAGCCGTACGTCACGCCGGACACGCAGGTCATTGGAATCGAAGCCTTCACGGGATCGATGTCGTTCTATCTGCAGAGGACGATCGCCGTCGTGACGCCGGATGGCGAAGAATTCACGAGCAACTACATCATCCGCCACTACGCGCGGTTCGCGGCCGATCCGAAATCGTTGCTGCGCCGGCCGGAATGGCTGGAGCGAAATCTCGATTCCTGCTGTGCGCAGCGCATCTACGTGACGCGAAACAAGGACGTCCGTGCACAGGCGTTGCTCACGTCGCGCGGCATGCGCGCCATCGCCAGCGACGGCCACTTCACAGCGTATGGCCCGTGGCGCGGGCCGAATACAATGCGGTGAGGGCGGGTGCCTGGTCGCCGGCGCTCGGTGCTCGGAATGGAGCACCGGCACGCTGATCCGCGCACCCGAGCACCGAGCACCGGCAACCGACGACGAAGTCATGTGCGGAATCTACGGAATGATCGCCGGGCGTGCCGCAGCGCTGCAGCACCCGGAAGTCGCCGATTTCATGGGCGAGGCGCTGCGCCACCGCGGGCCGGACGGTCATGCGGCGTTCGCCGATTCGCATGCAGTGATCGGGACCGAGCGCCTGCGCATCATCGACCTTCACGAGCGCGCCGATCAGCCGTTCGCTTCGCCTGACGGAGACGTATGGCTGGAATGCAACGGCGAGATCTACAACGCGCCAGCGATCCGGGCGCGATACCGCGATTTTCCGTTTCGCTCCCGGTCGGATGTCGAGAGCATTCTGCCGCTCTACCTCGAGCATGGAATCGACGCGATAACCCAGCTCGACGGCATGTTCGCCGTTGCGATCTGGGACAACCGCAACCGGACACTGACTCTCGCACGCGACCGCGCAGGTGAGAAACCGCTGTTCTACAGCCGCGCCGGCGATGAGATTCTCTTCGCGTCCGAGGTGCAGTGCCTGCTCCGTCATCCGGCGCTGCCGCGCGATCTCGATCACGTCGCGATCGCGGAGTACCTCAAGCTCGGTTATGTTCCCGAGCCGCGGACGGCGTTCGCCGCGATCCGGCGAGTTTCCGCCGGAACGATCATGCGGTTTAGCGACCGCGGCGAAGAGACCGTCCGCTACTGGGACCCGACGCGATTCACCGCCGAGCCGATCAGCGAACGCGATGCGATCGCGAAAACGCAGGAGCTCCT
>JAHFCS010000343.1:0-801 GCA_023249395.1 Gemmatimonadota bacterium | reverse complement strand
GGACTCGTCGATCCTGGCGACGCTGGCTTCGAAGGTGATCGGCGTGGACAAGGTGCACACGTTTTCGGCGCAGTTCGCCGAGGCGTCGTACGACGAGAGCGGCGACGCGGCGTTGCTGGCGAATCTCATGCGGACGATGCACGTGCCGGTTCGCGCCGATGAAGAGACGCTGCGCGAGGCACTCGATCAGGTCACACGCGGCGTGGCCGAGCCGCTGGCCGACCCGGCAATCCTTCCGACGTTCCTCCTGGCGCGTACCGCGCGGCAGCACGTGAAGGTAATCCTCAGCGGCGAAGGCGCCGACGAGCTCTTCGGCGGCTATCCGACGTACCTCGGGCACAAGGTCGCGCCGTACTACGACGCGATGCCGTCGCCGCTTCGCGCATTGCTTCGGAAAGCCGTGCAGACCGTCCCGTCGTCGGGGAAGAAGGTTACGATCGAGTTTCTGCTCAAGCGATTCGTCTCCGACGCGGAGCGGCCGTGGATCTAGCGGCACCTCGCGTGGTTCGGCACCGGGCTCACGAACGAGATCTTCGCGCAAAGCGGCGTCGAGATGCCGGACCTGCCGAGCGCTGACGGGAAGCTCGATGCGCTCAGTGGCGCGATGCTCGTCGACTATCGCAGCTATCTGCGCGACAACCTGCTGGTCAAGGTCGATCGCGCGACGATGCTGTCATCCGTCGAAGCGCGCGCGCCGTATCTCGACCATTTCCTCAGCGCGTTTGCTCTGTCGCTTCCTGCGGATCTTCGCGTCAGGGGACTGACGACGAAGTGGGTGTTGAAGAAGGCGGCCGAGAAGTG
>JAHFCS010000342.1 GCA_023249395.1 Gemmatimonadota bacterium | reverse complement strand
CGTCACGGCCTCGTACTCCTCGTGGCCGAGCACCAGCTCCGTTATCCCTGGCTCGCGCGCGATGTTGAAGACCTTGTGAAGCCGGCCACGGCGCAGGTCGCAATCGACTACGAGGACACGCATCCCGTAATGGGCGAATGAAACCGCGAGATTCGCAGCGGTGGTGGTCTTCCCTTCGCCTGGTGATGCGCTGGTGACGACGATCGTGCGAAGTGCCTGGACGGATTGTGAAAAGATCAGGTTGGTGCGAAGAGTTCTGTACGCTTCGGCGCTCGCGGAACGCACGTCGGTGACCGTGACGAGATCCTGCGTCGCGTTTACCGTCGTGGATTTCCCGTTGCCTGTTCGGCGGGGCAGTGCGCGTCGGGACTTTCCATCTGCGCTTCTGGCTTTTGCGAGACGCGGTATGACCGCCAGTCCCGGCACCTGCAGCATCCGCTCGATATCCGTCCGTCGCTTGATGGACGTGTTCAATCCGTCGATGACGACAGCCAGTCCGATCCCGATGAGAAGCCCGACGACGATACCAAGAGCAACTTTGCGAGGTGCTCCCGAGGGAATCGGGCCGCCGGGAACCTTGGCGAGGTCAACGATCTCGACCTCACCAGCTTCCACAGCCTCCGCCATCTTCGCTCGCTGTAGCTCATCCTGCAGCTCGTCGGCGATCTTCTGAACATTCTGTACCTGCTGCCCAAGCTGAGATTCCTGGGTCTCGGCCGCAGGAGCCGCGGCGATCTGGGTAGAGCTCTTCGAACGCAGATTATCCAGCGAAGCGATCTGTGCGTTGAGTGCCTGGATCTGGCCGCGTACAGCGCTCATCAGCTTGCTGCCGGTAGCGGAAATGCGTGAGCTGATGCCGAGGACATCGGGATTCGTCGGAGCTGCGCCTGCGGTGATGAGACTATCGCGCGCTGATTCGTAGTCCGTGAGCTGATGGTAGAGCTGCTGAATCACCGGATTTGCGGCAATTCCGGGAGATGAAACGAGCACTCGAAGACTTGCGTCGTTTCCTTCGCCCGAGCGCTGAGCCTGTCCCAGCAGCGACTCATAGGTGCGCCTTTGCGCATCGAGATCGGCACGCCTCATGTCCAGATCGACCAATCCCTTTTCCTGAGCGCTGGCCTTCTCCTTCGAGTTGAAGACCTGCTCCCGGCTCCGGTAACTGCTGTAGGCCGCCGTTGCAGCGCGGAGCATTGAATCGGTAACGGTGACCTGGCTTTCGAGGAAGATCCTGCGCCGCCTGGACTGTTGCTGTGAAGTCGCGGCGTTATGGGCCTGGAACGCCATCGCCATTGCGTTGGTGAGCCGCCGCGCCTGGTGCGGCTCGTAGCCGACGTACGACAGGTCGATGATGTCTGTCTTCGGGCGCGGGTTTGCACCGAAACCGCCGAGGACCTCGCCGGACGCGGCCGCCTTGGGTACGACGTGGAGTGTTGTAGACGCGAGCGGGGGCTGCTTCGCAACGGTGAACGTAACCCCTTCGATTTGAATCGGCTGCCCGTAAAGCGCGTTCGCCTGGGTGCGCCGGGTGGTGGCCGTGACACCGGAGGGAGTGAATGTCACCGCGATCGAATCGGCGGCGGCGCTGTCAGCCACCCGGATATCGGATATTTCGTCCACGAACTGCGAGCCGAGCGCTGGCGCGAGGCGCAGTCCGGCCAGGTCCACGGCTTCATCCGCGACTGCCTGACTCGTGAGAATCTGAATCTGGGACTGAAGAATGTCAGTCTCGCGGCTGATCACGTCATAGGAGCTCGGCGTGACAGCACCGGTCATATTACGACGGGAATCCGTCAGCCGTATGGTGGACACCGCTCGGTAGCGTGGCGGCGCCTGCATGACCTGGTAGATCGTCGGCCCAACGACGATGAGCAGCACCGCGAGGACCAGCCAGATCTGTCGCCGAACAATTGCCAGGTACTCGCGAAGGCCAGCCGCCTCCGCCTGAGGCTCCGGGTACCCCTCAGGGTACCCCGGCGGCGGCCCCATCTGATCCCGGGGCGCGCCGTACGGATTCGGACGATAAGGAACGATATCAGACACAGCAGCTATCTCAGGATAATGCTGACGATTGCGGCGATGGCGGCGATGGTGCTTGCCGCGGGCCCGACGTAATCGCGAAAGATATTACTATTCCGCGGGATCAGGATCTGATCGCCGGAACGGATCTGGACCGAAGCCGCCTGAGCATCCGGGCGGCTCAGGTCAACAGTGATCTCCTGACCTGCGCGCAACAGTCGAATATGATCGACCGCACCCTTCTCCGTCGGCCCACCGGCCATGACGACTGCCTGCGCAATCGTGGTCTCAGGAGGTACGCTGAAGACGTTAGGCGTGCGAACCTCGCCTCCGACGATGACCTTCACCAAAGGCAGAATAACGAATTGCGGGTTCGTAGTGTATCGCGTGAGGAAGGTCCGGAGTCGGTCCTCGACTGCGCTGAGCGGAAGACCCGTCACCTGGACTTCGCGGTACAGTGGATGTGTGATCGTCCCATTGGCTGCAATTGTGAAGTCCCCGCTCAGCTCCGCGTTGCGCCAGACGACGATGCGGATCTGATCGCCCGGGTTGAGCCCTTCGGTGCTTGCGGCGGTCTGTGCTTGAACGCTACCGGCCGCAAATAAAGCGACACCCAACAGCAGAGAGTTGACTGTTCTTTTCATTTTGTAGTTGATGGGCCCGCCGCGAAACGACGTGCCCCGGACTGATCGGGATTGTGATAAGCGAGGGTGCAAGTTATCACCGGCCCCCGGGAGAATCCAATGCTTTGTCTCCCATTGGATAGCGCCGGATGAGCGTATTGTGTACGACGATCGCGTCCATCCTCGTACGAAGAAAACAATCGAGAGCCTGCTCCGGCGTATCGACGATCGGCTCGTTTTCGTTGAAGCTGGTGTTGAGAAGCACCGGCACGCCGGTGAGAGCCGCGAACGCTTCGATCAGCTTGTAGTACCGGGGATTGCTGCGCGAGCTCACTGTTTGGAGCCGTCCGCTTCCGTCGGCGTGAGTGATCGCCGGAAGGACCTCGCGCTTCTCCGGCCGCACCGGATACACCTGCTGCATGAACGGGTCGGGCGCAGCGCCGACGAAATATTCATCCATCGCTTCCTCGAGAATTGACGGCGCAAAAGGCCGGAATCGCTCCCGAAACTTGATCTTCGTGTTGATGAGCTCCCGCATGTCGGCACGCCGCGCATCGGCGAGGATGCTCCGGTTGCCAAGCGCGCGCGCTCCCCATTCCATTCGTCCCTGGTACCAGCCGACGACGTTCCCTTCGGAGATCAATTTCGCCGTTCGCTTGCAGAGCGCGCCTTCGTCGAGCTGTTCGGTTGTGTAGCACCACTCATGATCGGCGCGTGCCTCGACGACCGCCGTCACGCCGGCGTCGGCGTCGGGGTATTCGGTTCCCCAGTATCCGTGCGACATGACGAAGCCCCGTGGCTTCCTGAGCTCCTGGTTCCAGACCTGGTAAGCCGCACCGAGCGCAGTACCACTGTCGGCTGCTGCCGGCTGGATGTAGACGTCCCT
>JAHFCS010000017.1:6518-12871 GCA_023249395.1 Gemmatimonadota bacterium | reverse complement strand
GCAACACTTCGGAGATGCCCGAAACCACTGCGACCGAGCTGATTACGAGCACGATGCCCAAGGACGTAACTGCCGCCCAGGTAACCGGAGCAATTAACGCGGGAGTCGCCAACGTGCCGCCCGCGTAACCAGCCAACGGAATCAGGAGGAGACCTGCCAGCGAGAACCGATCGAGCTGTGTCCCCCGTACGATAGCCGTAACACCGCTGGCCACCAGTATCGCCGCGACGAGCATGGCGCACACCATCCGAGCTCGACCAGCTATCCTGCCGGCCAGCCATGATCCCTCGAATGCACCTGCGACAGCGCCAAGTAGCCAGAGCAAGAACCATCCGACGGGGCGACCGGCGGCGATTGTTCTCAAGGCATCGGTGTCGCTGGGATCGATGTCGGCGGGCAGAGGGTAGAGATGATTGCCAAGCATCCCAACGCTCACATTGATGAGCAGTGCCACCAGGAGTCCCAACAGCACCGCCGCAATACCTCGAAACAACATTCGCATGCCGTCTCCTTCTTCGTGCCCCTGTGCGGCCTTTTCCGTTCCAGCTTGCGGCCTAACGAGATTGGGCCCCGCGGTGGCGAGACGAGACCGGGACCTGTCGCATTTATCTCCGCAGCATTTCTATGTTAGAGAGTTCGAGCTTGAACTCGCTCCGATTCACGACAGTGCCGGCAACGCCGCCGCTGAGTTCGACGGAAAACACCTGTACGGTGTCTTGGCCATCGACGCCGCTATGTCCAACGGTCAACATGTACCGTCCGCATGACTTACACGCGGTCGGCCCATTGCTGCCCGAAGACCAGCAGCTCAGGTAACACTTCTTGTCCTCCAGCGCTGTTCCTCCGCACATTCCGCACTGAATGCGGAGGTGACTAGTCCAGCCAATGACGGGTTGATTAAATGTGACAACAAAGCCTGCGAGAACATCGTTTCTCAGGGACATGTTCTCTTTCACGGGTCGGTCGTCGTCGCGCACGATGGAAAGCACCATAGGATCCATACAGTTCCTCCGTCCACTCCAGCGCGCTTGTCAGGGTGCGCGCAACGCGTGGAGGGGGCCTGTCTTAGTCGGTATCTAGCACCTGGGCAAATGGATGGCACCCAAGCCACAAGGCCTCACGGCGTGATCGTCACGCGCCCGCACTGCGTGCCGTTCACCGTGAAATCCCACGACAAGGCCTGGCCCAGGTTGTTGTACTGGATGTTGGAGACGCGCCCTGTATTGCGCTGCGTTCCATTGGCGCATTTGTATTCGTAGTCGTACGCGGTCACACGGCTAAACTGATCGCGCAGCGCATTGCTCATTGTGAAGTCGAGGCCGCCCGAACATCCGAGCACGAATGAGATGTTCGGCGTCTGATTCCCGCCGATAAAGCTCCACTGCGCATCCTTGCAGGAAATCGACGGCGCCGTCGGGCCATCCCCGCCACCGCCGCCGCCGCCGCACGACACAAGTCCGGTCCCGGTCACGACTCCGAGGCAGAGCCGCGTCACTAGTCCGATGGAACCGAGTCCCGCCACGAGCCCCGCACGACGCAACGTCACGAGGCCTCCGCGAATGTCTGTCGTTCAAGTCTACGAAAGCGCTGAACGGGCTGCAAGCGCAGGGATTGCTGCTCGCGGCGGTCCACAGCAGCTTAGCTGCGCGGAAGGTACGAGAAAACGGCAAACACGGCCCAGTCTGATTGAATATCTTTCCCCGCAATGCCAACAACCGACATGTACAACATCGATTCCGTGCTGTCCGAAGAGGAGCGCGCGGTACGTGACAGCATTCACCGCTTTGTCGACGACCGCGTCCTCCCGGTGATCGGCAAATACTATATAGAAGGTCGCTTCCCGAAGGAGATCGTGCCGCAGATGGCGGAGCTCGGCGTGTTCGGCGCAAATCTCCCCGAGGAGTACGGCTGCGCGGGACTGAACAACGTTTCCTACGGTCTGATCATGCAGGAGCTGGAGCGCGGCGACTCTGGCGTCCGATCGTTTGCTTCGGTGCAGGGCGCACTCGTCATGTATCCGATCTACGCGTTTGGAAGCGAGGAGCAAAAGCGCCGCTATCTGCCGAAGATGGCAAGCGGCGAGATCATCGGCTGCTTCGGACTCACCGAGTCCGACTACGGATCCAATCCCTCGGGAATGATCACGCGCGCGCGCGAGAAGAGTGACGGGAGCTGGGTCCTGAATGGCGCAAAGATGTGGATCACCAACGGCTCGACTGCGCAGGTAGCGATTGTCTGGGCGAAGACCGGCGACTCGAAGGAGGATACTTCGATTCGCGGCTTCATCGTGCCGACCAACACGCCGGGGTTCAAGGCCAAGGATCAAAAGGGGAAACTGTCCCTTCGGGCGTCGGACACTAGCGAGCTCGTGTTCCAGGATGTGCGGCTGCCCGCCGAAGCACTTCTCCCGAAGTCAGCCGGACTCAGGAGTCCGTTGATGTGTCTCACGCAGGCGAGATACGGAATTGCGTGGGGAGCGGTTGGCGCAGCTATCGCGTGCTACGAGGAGGCGCTCGCATACGGCCAGAACCGCGTGATGTTTGGGAAGCCGATCGCCGGTTTCCAGCTTCAGCAGCAGCGACTGGCTGATATGGTGACCGAGATCGTGAAGGCACAGCTGCTGGCGCTCCACCTCGGTCGCCTCAAGGACGCGGGGACCTTCACTCCGCAGCAGGTGTCGCTGGCCAAGCGGAACAACGTCAACATCGCGACCGACATCGCCCGCGAAGCCCGTCGTCTCCTCGGCGCCAATGGAATCCTCGCCGAGTACTCAGCGATGCGTCACATGGCAAACCTGGAGAGTGTCTACACGTATGAGGGGACCCACGACATACACACACTAATAATCGGCCAGGCGGTGACGGGGCTATCGGCGTTCGAATAGCGGTGCCTGACATTGACCCGGGAGGAGTCGGCTCAGACCTTTGCGCATGCCAATTTCCGCCGATGATATCTGTCTCTGCATTGAGGATCACCCGCCGGGCGCGCCCGGCGCTCAACCGATGGCCGAGCCGATCGTGCAGACATCGCTGTTCGCGTATCCCACATACGACGCAATGCTCGAGGCGCTCAAGGCGGAGAATCGCAACCCGGTCTACTCTCGTGGACAGAATCCGACTGTAGAGGTACTGGAGCGGAAGCTCGCCGCTCTCGAGCAGGGGGAATCTTGCAAATGCTTCGGGTCGGGGATGGCTGCGGTGAGCGCCGTTTTTCTGGGGCTTCTAGAGGCCGGCGACCACATCCTGTTCGTCAATCACACATACGGGCCGAGCGTCAAGCTCGCGAAGCATCTCGAGCGGTTCGGAATCAGCCATGATTTACTGCTCGACCTCGAGCCAGGAGATGTCGAGCGCGCAATGCGCCCAAATACGAAGCTCGTGTGGCTCGAGAATCCGGGGACGATGCTGTTTCGCACGCTCGATCTCGCGGCTATTGCCGACGTCGCGCGAAGCCACGGTGTACTCACGTGCCTGGACAACAGCTGGGCGTCGCCTCTCTATCAGAAACCGATTATCCACGGCGTTGACATCGTCGTGCATTCGGCCACGAAGTACATCGGCGGCCACAGCGACGTTGTCGCGGGGGCGGTGATTTCGACCGCCAGGCGAATGGAGAAGATCTTCTTTGGATCCTACATGCTGAATGGGGGGATTCTAGCTCCGTTCGATGCGTGGCTGTTATTGCGCGGGCTCCGCACGATGCCGGTGCGGATGCAGCGTCACGAGGCCGATGCGCTGCGTGTCGCGGAGTATCTGCGCAGCCGGCCCGACGTGCGCGCGGTGTATCATCCGGCGTTCGGCGAACCGTCAGCTTCGCTGACCGGCTACTCGGGATTGTTCAGCTTCGAGCTCGCGAGCGGCGGATTCGACGAAGTCCGACGCTTCATCAATGGGTTGAGGCGATTTCGTATCGGCGTCAGTTGGGGAGGTATCGAGAGTCTCGTAATTTCGCCGAATCGCGGAAACAACCTCGCGCATCTCGATGAGCAGCGGATGCCGCATGCGCTGGTGCGGCTTTCGATCGGGCTCGAGGGTGCGGATGTGCTGATAGAGGATATTGGTTCCTCACTCGCCGCGATTGCCTCGTAGGCGCCCGCGTAGAACGGCGTGTTTCACCGCGGAGAACGCGGAGAACGCGGAGAACGCGGAGAACGCGGAAAACGCGGAGAATGAAAGGTTGAAAACAGGAGGTTGACAGCGAGCGCTGTCTGCTGAGTATTCAGCACTGCCCTGGAATTTCACCATCCTGGTCGCTCACGCATGTAGCCCGGGACGAAGCAGATGAAAAAAGCATCGAGCGCGTCATTAGTCATGGCTGTTGCCATGGTCGTTGGCCTCCATTCAGCCAACCCGCGCGTTGCGGAGCCCGCCGCCCAAACGACCGACGAACCTTCAGTGAAGCTGGCCAACGGAAAGTGGTTCGACGGCTCGAGCTTCAGCACGCGCACGATGTACATGTCGCGAGGTGTGTTCACCGCGGCGCCGGCAGAGAGATCGGATTCTGTGATCGACCTGCGGGGCGGTTTTGTCGTGCCACCTTTCGCCGAAGCGCACAACCATAATTTCGACGCAAGCTCTCCCGAAACCGCGAAGGCACTCGTCGCCAAATACATGAAGGACGGAGTGTTCTACGGACAGAATCCATCCAATGTGCTTCGCGCACGCCGGGGCCTCGAGGGATTCGTGAATGTCCCCTCTGGTATTGACGTGACGTTCTCGAACGCGGGACTCACTGGCCCTGGTGGCCATCCGATTGGGCTCTATCTGCGCAATCTCAATCGCGGTGGAATGTCGCTCAGCGATACCAACTCGACAGAGGGCTTCATCTGGTTCATTGCGGATCGGGCTGACCTCGCGCGAAAGTGGCCGGCCATTCTCGCGGGGAAGCCCGACTTCATCAAGGTGATGCTCCTCTACTCCGACGAATACCAGAAGCGGCTCAAAGACTCGGCCTACTTCAACTGGCGCGGGATCGATCCAGAGCTGGTGCCGGAGATCGTGAAGCGCGCGCATGCGGCCGGGCTGAGAGTCATGGCTCACGTCGAGAGTGCCGTCGATTTTCGGAATGCGCTCGAGGCAGGTGTGGATCAGATCGGCCACACTCCCGGCTTCCGTGGTACTGGGCAGGGAAAGCTTCCTCCTCGTCTCGAGCCTTATGAGCTCTCGGATGCGGACGCTGCGCGGGCAGCGAAGCACGGGACGTTCGTAGTCACGACTCTCGGCGAAGTGGCGGGCATTTCACCAACAGGTCCGGACAGCGTCACGCGACGACGGGCCGACAGTCTTTTCACCCGGAATCTTCAAATGATGAAGAAGCACGGCGTGCGCGTGATCGTCGGAAGCGATTCCTATCGGAGCACTTCCGTCCCCGAAGCGATGTACCTCGCTTCGCTGGGCGTCTACAGCAACGCGGAGCTGCTGAAGATGTGGTCGGAGGAAACGTCGCGAGCGATCTTTCCGAATCGGCGGATCGGCAGGCTCGAGCCGGGATACGAAGCAAGCTTTCTGGTGCTTGATGCAGATCCAATCGCTGATTTTTCGAACGTTAAGAGCATCAGGCTTCGGGTGAAGCAGGGAATCACAATTCCCGATCCGTCAACGTGATCGGAGCTGCGAATTAGCGAAGCGATGCCGTGACACTCCTTGGCTGGTCATTCACCGCTTCGCGGGCACCCTTCCCTCTGCACTGACGCTTCGCTGACGCCTACCCGGTAGCTTCATCGCCCTGAGGGAGCGCGGTCCTCCAAGCGGAGCGAAGAGCGGGGCCCGGATGAGTGTCCGGACCCCGCTTTGTCTCTTTGCTCCTCGTGGCGCGGTTCTGGTATCTTTATGTGAAATCTTTCACATGAGGATCTGGGTTGAAGATCGCCGTCTGCATCAAGAGAGTCCCGGACATGGACGTCCGCTTCAAAATCGGAGCGGATGGAGCCTCGCTCGACGATGCCGGGCTCAAGTACGACATAAATGATTTCGATGCGTGGGCCGTCGAGGCCGCGCTTCAGCTCAAGGAAAAAGCTGGACAAGGCGAGGTTGTCGTCCTGTCGCTCGGCCCGAACGCCGTACAGGAAACCATTCGCAAGGCGCTCAGCATGGGCGCCGATCGCGCCGTCCACCTCCAGGCCGATCGCATTCCCTTTGACGGTTTTGCAATCGCCACCGCACTCGCGGCAGAGCTCAGGGATGGAGGCTACGACTTGATCCTCTTCGGCAAGCTGTCCCCCGATTCCTCGAATGGCATCGTCGGCCCGATAGTTGCCGAGCTGCTCGGCCTCCCGTGTGTGACGTCGATTTCGAGACTCGAGATTGCCGACGGAAAGGGAACAGCGAAGCGCGAGCTCGAAGGGGCGCAGGAGA
>JAHFCS010000017.1:0-6508 GCA_023249395.1 Gemmatimonadota bacterium | reverse complement strand
TCAACACCGCACGTTATCCTTCGCTCAAGGGGATCATGGCAGCCAAGAAGAAGCCGCTCGAATCGAAGCCGGCGGCACTCGCCGAGAACAAGGTGACGGTGCAGCGAGTCGAGCTGCCTCCCGAGCGCGCCGCAGGACGGATAATCGGCGAAGGCGCAGCCGCTGTGCCCGAGCTCGTGCGTGTCCTCCAGACCGAGGCAAAGGTCCTCTGATGGCGAACATCTTCGCATACGCAGAGGCGCGGAATGGCGAGCTGCGCAAAGTGGCACTCGAAACGGTGACTGCCGCGAGAAAGCTCGCCGATTCTACGGGGGGCGAAGTGCACGCTCTGCTGGTCGGTGCGCAGGGAATTGCATCGAAAGCAGAACAGCTGGCACAGCATGGCGCAGACGTTGTCATGGTCTGCGAGCATCCCGCCTTCACTCAGTACAATCCTGAGGCGGCAGCCGCGCTTTCCGCGGACCGCATCAAATCCGGTGGGTACCGAGCCGCGATCTTCAGCACCTCCGCCCAGGGACGCGATCTTGCACCCCGTGTCGCGGCGAAGCTCGGCGTCGGCCTCGTGACCGACGTCACCGGTCTCGAGCTGGCCGATGATACTTTGATCGTCAAGCATCCAATCAACATCGGAAAGATCATAGCGACAGTTGCGATTGCGCATGCGCCCGCTGTCGTCGCGATACGTCCCAACACCTTCACTCCAACTGTGAACGCGAAGGCCGGACGTGTGGAGAGTATTCCGCCCGTCGGCGATCCGTCGGCCTCGCGCGTTGTGGTGAAGGAGCTCGTGCAAGGCGGCGGGGGTAAGCTCGATCTCGCCGATGCGCCCGTTATCATTGCCGGCGGTCGCGGGCTCAAGGCGGCGGAGAACTTCAAGCTCGTCGAGGATCTCGCCGATGCATTCGGAAATGCAGCCGTGGGTGCCACGCGCGCCGTCACCGACGACGGCTGGCGGCCGCACAGTGATCAGATCGGGCAGACCGGACGTCTTGTTAGTCCGGATCTCTACATCGCCGTCGGCATCTCCGGCGCCGTGCAGCACCTCGCCGGAATGCGTACCGCCCGCACGATCGTCGCGATCAACAAGGACAAGGACGCGCCGATCTTCAAAGTCGCCGACTATGGAATCGTCGGCGACGCCTTCGAGGTCGTTCCCGCGCTCACCGCCGCGGTACGCGAAGCGCGCAAGGGACATTAGATGAGCGGCGGCCGCGAGCTGCGCGTAGTTCCCGCCGACTATCAGCCGCTTCTGCCGATCGATCGGCTGCTGGTCCGCGCGCCTCTCGACCCCGACGCGGTTCCAATGGATGTGGTGTTCGTCGGCGCGGGGCCGGCGGGTCTCGCGGGCGCGATCGAGCTCGCGAAGCTCGTAAAGGCGGACGCCGAAGCCGGCGGCTCGCTGGGCGATGTTCAGATCGCCGTGCTCGAGAAGGCTCCTGGACTGGGCGAGCACACGCTTTCAGGCGCAGTCGTCAACCCGATCGCCTTTCGCTCGCTCTTCCCTGAGCTCGAGGACAGCGACTTTCCGTTCCGCGCGCCGGTGACCAATGAGCGCGTCTACTTCATGGTTGGAGACCGCGCCCAGCGCATCCCGACACCGCCGACGATGCAGAACCATGGACATCATATCGCATCGATTTCCGAGATTGTCCGCTGGCTCGGTGAAAAGGCGGAAGCTCTGGGCGTCAACGTCTTCACGGGTTTCCCGGTCGCGTCGCTCGTGATGGACAATTCCAGAGTGATCGGCGTTCGCACGACGGCGAGTGGACTCGGTCGCGACGGCAACCCGGGCAGCGGCTACGCGCCGCCAACCGAGATCTCCGCGCGGGTGACGGTTCTCTCCGAAGGAACGCGAGGATCGCTCGCCCAGGCGTTCATGCAGTCAGAGGGAATCGGCTCCGAGAATCCCCAGATCTTCGCTCTCGGCGTGAAGGAGATCTGGGAGACGAAGATGCCGCTCGACGCGATTGTCCACACACTCGGCTGGCCGCTTCCGAAGGATGCATTTGGCGGCAGCTTCATGTATCCGCTCACCCCGAATCTGGTTGCGCTCGGGATCGTCGTTGGACTCGACTACCGGCAAACGACGCTCGACGTCCACGAGTTGCTGCAGCGGCTGAAGACTGCGCCTCTCTTTCGCGAATACCTCGAGGGTGGCGAGATGGTCGAATGGGGAGCGAAGACGATTCCCGAGGGCGGATACTACGCGCTTCCGAAACGGCGATACGGCGACGGCGTTCTCATCGTTGGCGACGCCGCCGGGTTCGTCGAGGTCGCATCTCTCAAGGGCGTTCACTACGCGATGCAGTCGGGCATCTTTGCGGCGCGGACGGTCTTCGACGCACTCAAGAAAGGTGACACCTCCACTGACGCGCTGAGCGGTTACGACGCGGTCGTCAACGAGAGCTATATCACGAGTGATCTGTACGCCCGCCGCAACATGCGGCTC
Organism: Gemmatimonadota bacterium; assembly: GCA_023249395.1. Taxonomy (GTDB): domain Bacteria; phylum Gemmatimonadota; class Gemmatimonadetes; order Gemmatimonadales; family Gemmatimonadaceae; genus UBA4720. The sequence goes on along the minus strand of JAHFCS010000017.1, from coordinate 4,059 downwards.
GCATTCCAGAAGGGTGGACTCTACGCCGGAGGATTCAAGGCGACGCTGATGACTTTCACGCGCGGCGCATTTCCGGGAGGGAAGATCGAGTCGGAGCCGGACGCGCGAGTTCCGCGCGCAGTCGTTACGGAAACCCCGTTGGTCCCCGATGGCAAGCTCACCTTCAGCAAGCTCGACGCGAACTTCAAATCGGGGAATGCAACACGGGACGACATTCCGTCACACCTGATCGTCGGAAAGGACATCCCCGCCAAAGTGGCCACACTTTATCAGCACATGTGTCCGGCGGGCGTATACGAGCGGGACGGCGATCGGCTGGTGGTGAGTCCAGCGAACTGCATCGATTGCAAGGCGACCGACGTGATTGGGCCGCGGTGGACCCCGCGCGAGGGAGAGAGCGGACCCCGCTACCGCCTCATGTAGTACGGCCCAGCTCGTAGATCACGATCTCCTGCTTGATCTTTCCCTCGGAAAAGGGAAAGGTCTGCTGTGCCAGCAACTCGAGACCGGCCTTTTCGCACACCTCGAGAAATTCCGGCGCGCCGATTCTCCCCGGGTCGGCGATCATCGCCACGCCATGCAGTGATAATGCGCTCTTGAGGATCGCCGGCAGCAGCTTCGCATATTCGGGCTCGTACAGGACGTCTGAAGCGACCACCTTGTCGAAGTCCTTTTCCTCGAGGGGAAAGTTTCGCCAGTTCATCATTCTCGCTTCCGGCGATTTGCCGAGGTTGCGAAAAGCGTTGGCGCGCGTGAAGGCGAGTGCGTCGGTGTAGTAATCCGACGCCACCACTTCGTGTCCCGACGCCATCGCGGCCGTCGTCACGAGGCCGGTGCCGCAGCCGAGCTCGAGCAGCCGCCGCCCCTTTCCCGGCCGCGCAAGAAGCTGCGCCGCGAGGATCGTGGCTGACGGCCAGATGTCCGCCCAGTACGGAAGCCGCTCGTCCTCGACGAAGTCCTCCTCGCGGATCAGGTCGTCGGAGTTCTTGGGGTGCAGGATGTTGAACGTGCGATTTCCCAGCCGGAAGTCGTCCGTCGTCGTGTCGAAGCGACTCTGTAGCGCCGAGACGAGATGCGCACCGGCAAGCTCCTCGAGGGGAGGCATCGTCTCGGTCATTGGATTCCCAGTTCTGCTGACATATCTAGGTCGTTGGTTAGCGGAATCGCGTGAAGCACCGTTCCCGGTGGATTCGAGGGACGATCCGCCGGCACGACGAGGAGCGCATTGGCGCGGGCCATTGCGGTCAGGACGGCTGAGCTCTGCGAGCCGGCGAGATGCGCAACATACTCACTGTCGTGGCCACGTGTGACGGTCGCCCGAAGAAAATGGGTAAGCGGCGCGGCGATCTCGACCGGCTCGCCCAGCCGCACAGGAATCAGAGTGCGATGAAGCTTCTCGTATCCCAGCATCTTTCGAATCACGGGCCGACCGAAGACCTCGAAGCTGACGATCGCCGACACAGGATTCCCCGACAGGCCGAGCCACGGAATTCCATGCAGCGAGCCGAACGCCATTGGAGCGCCGGGCCGCATGCTAACCTTCCAGAATGTGAGCCGGCCGCCCATTTCCGCGAATACAGAGCGAACATTGTCGAGATCGCCGACAGAAATGCCGGCTGATGTGATGATGAAGTCGCAGTCGATTGCGCGCTCGAGCTTTTCGTGAAGGGACTGCCGCGTGTCGTTTGCAATTCCCAGATCGACCGGCAGCCCGCCTGCTTCATGGACGAGCTGCGGGAGTGTCCACGAATTCGACGACACGATCTTCAAGCCCGCGACGGCGGACGTATAGTCGCGGAGCTCGACGAGCTCGTCACCCGAGGTCACGAGGGCGACCCGAGGCCGCCGCCGCACGCTCACCGAGCGGATTCCGGCCGATGCGAGAACCCCCAGGTGAGGAGCTCGCACTTCGGTCCCCGGCTCGAAGAGAAGATCACCGGCCCGGAAGTCCTCGCCCGCGCGTCTGACATTTCGGAGCAGGTCACGGAACTCGAGAATCGCGACGCGATCGGCGCCGCCGTCGGTATCCTCGATGCGAATCACGGTGTCGGCACCCACCGGCATCGGCGCGCCGGTCATGATGCGCATCGCTTCGCCTGCGCCAAGGGGCCTGATGGCAATGCTGCCCGCGGCAATTGTCGCGACGACGCGAAGGGACGGCGGATCACCGCCTTCAGCGGAACGTCGGGTGGGCGGATGCTGTTTCTCCGCCGCGACGATGTCGGCGCCGCGGACGGCGTATCCATCCATGGAGGAGTTGTCCCAGGGCGGCGACGTCGTCTCGGCCACTACTCTTGCGGCAAGAACTCTCCCTGCTGCCCGTTCCAGCTCGACCTTCTCTGCCTCGAGGGGCTTTATCTCCTCGAGAATTCTCGCGCTCGCATCACCTACTGAAATCATTAGCGGCGACGGCCGCGGTAGCCGGCGAGGAGTGCTCCGATGTCGTTCTGGAAGCGGCTGACGCTGTCAACCGGCACAGTGAAATGATTGTGCAGAAGGCTGAAGACCAGACGGTCGCCATCGGCATCGGTGACATAACCGGAGAGCGAGCGCACGAACTCGAGCGTGCCCGTCTTCGCATGCATGTTCCCCTCTGCGAGCGTGCTTTTCATGCGAGATCGCAGCGTACCATCCACTCCGGCGACAGGCAGTGCGTCGTAGAATCCGGAGAACGCGGTGTCGCGCTGGATCGCGACAAGCGTCCGCACGATCGTCTCGGGCGACAGGAGGTCATGCCGCGACAGACCGCTGCCGTCGTACACGACGAACCCATCGTGCTCGGCGCCCCATGCGAGAAGCTGCCGGGTGACCACCGCCGAGCCGCTGTCGGCGGAGCCTACGCCCGTGCGTTCGAGGCCGATCGTGTGCAGCAGAATCTCCGCGATCTGGTTCTGGGACGGCTTCTCGAACAGGCGAAGTATCTCACGCAGCGGAGGCGAACATACGACAAACAGAGTATCGGTTCTCGGTGCAGCGGCGTCGGCGGCGCTGTCGGAGATTCCTGCGCCAACGAGTATCCCGCGTTCGGTGAGCGCCGCAGCAAGGGCTTCGAGGTACGTTCTTGCCGGTGTGCGCGTCGCCATATCGACGAGAGAATCGCGCCCGGCGATGAGCCGATACCCCTTTGTCATTCCTTCGTCGTACAACAGCTCGTCCACCGGCGCGCCGCTATCGCCGCTCAGATCGTCCCACTCCCATCCGTAGCCGTAGATACCGTCGGGGAACGCGTTGCCACCGCGCATAAGGCTTCCGTTCACGCGTTTGATTCCACGAGCGGCGAGGGAATCGGCGACGCGGCGCATCCAGCTTCTGGCGTCCCCCTGCTGCGCACGATTGCTCACCGTCGGATCACCGCGGCCGATGACAATCAGGTCGCCGTCGAGCACGCTGTCGCTGATCGCGCCGCGGCTCACGAACGTGGTCCTGAACCGGTAATCAGGCCCTAGCAGCGCGAGCGCAACCGAGCCGGTGACGATCTTCATGTTTGACGCCGGCATGAAGAGTTCGCCGGCGTTCCGTGAGTACAGGGTGTCGCCGGTGCGCGGATTGACGGCGAGGATTCCGATGTGGGAGTTCCTGAATCGGGGATCCGACACGAGCGAGTCCATGGAATGCCTGAAGCGCTGGCGCGGACTCAACGAGGGCGCAGGTCCGCCGCCAGCGCCCTGTGTCGCCGGCGCGCAGCCGGCGAGCAGCAAGAGGGCGGCGATGATTCCGGGCGTCGGCCGATTGCGAATTGCGCGCCCCGATGTCACTCAGTCTATCCGGTATGTGGCGCTGAGCGTGGCATCCTCCGCCACCGTCACCGCTGTGACCCGCGTCCTCGCACCGAGCGCCTGCTGTATCCGCTCGAAAATGAAACGCGCGACGTTTTCACCCGACGGCACGAGCGCACCGTCGGCGAACTCAGGTACGTCGAGGTTGATGTTGCGGTGGTCGAACCGCTGCACCACTTCGGTTTCGAGAGCGTGGTCGAGGAGTGCAAGATAGACGACGAATCCGGTCAGCTCGTCGATTTCTCCACGGACGGTGACGTCACAGATGTAGGTATGTCCGTGT
>JAHFCS010000341.1 GCA_023249395.1 Gemmatimonadota bacterium | reverse complement strand
ACGATGAACTTCTTGCCCGGCGTCACCTCGCGCGTCCAGATATCCTCGCAAAAAATTCCCGCCACGTGGGAGTGCCCCACGAAGCAGATCTTTTCCGGAAAGTAGGCGAAGTTGAACTGCGCGTCGGCCGGGGAGATGATGTAGTGCCATTGATCCGGCTCGTAGGGGGAGGAGTGGACGAACTGCACCCCGTCGAGGACCGTGTTGAACGGCAGCTTGCGGACGAACTCCTGGTTCTCCTCGGTGAGCTTGGCGTTCGTCCATTCCGCGGCGATGCGGGCGAACGGATTGAAGTACTCGGTCTTCTCTAGGTCGATCGCCGCCTCGTCGTGATTGCCGAGGAGGATCCGGCCGGCCGCGTCGCGCACGAGCGCGATGCACTCGTTCGGATTCGCGCCGTATCCGATGATGTCGCCGAGACAAACGATCTCGTCGACGTTCTTCGTCTTGATCAAAGCGAGCGCGGCCTCGAGCGCCTCGAGGTTGGAATGAATATCGGAGATGATCGCAATTCTCATGGAACGGTAATTTAGAAATTAATACGGGATTTGCAAGGCGGCCGAACCCGGTGTAGCAGCCGACGACTCGTCGGCATTCCCGCCATGGTCGTAGTAGCCGACGACTCGTCGGCGTCCCGGCGTAGTAGCCCGCCGCTGGCGGGCGTTCCCGCGCATACCCGGCGTGCTCAGGTCTTCTGCTGCTTCTTCTTGGCCGCGGGAAAGAGAATGTTGTTGAGGATAAGCCTGTAACCGGGTGAATTCTTGTGGAGGCTCAAATCTGTCGGCGGATCGCCGACAGCGTGCTGGTAGTCTTCGGGATCATGCCCGCCGTAGTAGGTGAAGGTCCCCCTGCCGTAATTGCCGTGAATGTAGCGGACCTCCTCGGTCCCCTCCTTCTCGGCGAGGACGATGATGTTCTTCTTGATGAGGCTCTTTTTGAAATTCGTCGTCTGGCCGAGGAACCCCTTGATGATGTTGGCGTGGTCCTGCGTGAGCATCGTCGGCACCGGATCGTACTTCGCCGAGAATTCGAAAAGCGTGAAGTAGTCGGTTTCGGGATTGATGGCGTTCACCATGTCGCTCGGCGGGATGTCGATGTCTGAGTATTCGTACCGGAGCGGGTTCGTTTCGAGCGTGAAATTCTGGAACGCGAGGCACTTCGAGAAATCGAGCTTCTTCTGAGCCCCGGGGTCGGCCGGGTCGCCGTCGTACATGGCGTCGCAGATGTCGGTGTTTTCGGCCGCCAGGGCGATGTCGTAGGTGTCGGTGGCGGAGCACATGGCGAAGAGGAATCCGCCGGCCGCGATATACTCCTTGATCTTGCGCGCCACCGCCTTCTTCATCTCCGACACCTTCCCGAACCCGAGCTGCTTCGCCTTCTTCTCGTACATGACCTGCTGCTCGACGTACCAGGGCGCCGTGGCGAAGTTCGCGTAAAACTTGCCGTACTGTCCGGTGAAGTCCTCGTGGTGGAGATGGATCCAGTCATACTGCGCCAGCTTTCCCTGGAGGACCTCGTCGTCCCACACCTTTTCGTACGGAATCTCGGCGTACTGCATGGCGAGCGTCACGGCGTCGTCCCACGGAAGGAAGTTCGGCGGCACGTAGACGGCGATCCTCGGCGGCTTCTCGAGCCGCACCGCGTCCATGTTCGTGTTCTCGTCCTGGATTTCCGCATAGATGGCCGAGGCCTGAGAGCCGGAGAGCTGCTCGAACGCCACGCCGCGCACGCGGCACTCGATGGCGACGAGATCGAGGCCGTCGAGCATGAAGGAGCCGCCCCGGTAATTGAGGAGCCAGTCGACCTCGATGTTCTTCTGCAGCGCCCAGAAGGCGATGCCGTACGCCTTCAGGTGATCGGTCTGCTTGAGGTCCATCGGGATGAGGACCTTCTGGCCGAAGGCCTGCGCCGACACGAAGAGGCAGAGCGCGGCTGCGGCGGTCCGGAGAAACCTGATCGTCATATCGTGTCTCCCCGGAGCGCCCGGACGCGTTTGCGCGCCTCGCTCACGTAAATGGAATTGGGAAATTTTTCGAGGAGGCGCTGGTAGGCCGCGATCGCCTTCGGCATGTCTTTCGCGCCGAACTCGTACACTTCGGCCAGCTTCATCATCGTCCGGTCGAGCACGATGCTCTCGGGATAATTGTCGATGAGCCGCGTGTACGCCGAATCGGCGTCGGCATAGCGCCCCATGCGGGTGTACAGATCGCCGATGCTGATGAGCGTCTCATCCACGAGGTCGCTCTTCGGGTAGGCCGTGAGGAGCGCCTGAAAGCGGTCGAGCGACTCCGACAATTTCTGCTGACGCGCCAGGAGGTCCGCTCGTGCGTAGTCGGCGAGGGCCGGCGGCGCCGACTGGAGGTTCTCCTGGATGAAGATCTGCAGGCCGAGGGCGTCGTTCGTGGCGTCGGATGCGGGATTGGTCGTCAGCGATTTGAGCTTCGCCTGCGCTTCCTGAAATTTTCCCTGGAAATAATCGAGCTCCGCAAGCCTGAGCGCCGCGCGCTCCTGCTGCGGGGAGATGGCGGGCCCCGTGCCGGCCACCCGCTTGAACGCGGCGGCGGCGTCGTCGAGCCGTCCGAGGGCGATGAAAACGTCACCCAGACGGAGCGTTGCTTCGGTGTACGCCCCGGGGAACTGCGTGTATTTTTTCACGACCGTCTCGAGGGCGATCCGGGCATTCTCAAGATCGCCGAGCTTCTCCTCCATGATCGCCGCGATGCGGAGGAACGAGAGCGCCGCCGCTTCGTCCGACGGGAATTCCTTCGTCACGGCGGTGTACGCGGCGATGATGGCGCCGCGCGCTTCGGCCGTTCCCGCTTCGGAACGGCGCGCGAACGGGTTCGCCCCGCGGAAGATGTTGAGCGTGTCCCCTGCGTCCCCGGCCCCCTCGAGCGCCTGCGCGTACCCGAACTTTACCTGCGGCGCGAGATCGAACTTCGGATACGTGGAGATGATCTTCCCGAACGCCCGCACGGCGGTCGAACAGGCGCGTTCGCGGAGCGCCCGCTGGGCGAAATTGAAGATCTCGTGCCCGTGGGAATTCTGCTTCTCGTCGATGAACGCGTAGACGTCGAACGCCTTGTCGAACTTCTTCCCTTCCATGTAGAGCCACGCCACGAGCTGGCGCAGCATGATGTTATCGGGCTCCGCCTTCACCGCTTCTTCGGCGACCTGCGTCGCAGCCGCAAGCCCCTCCGTGCGGCCGGTGTAGGTGGCGATCCTCGATTGGACGTAGGCGAGCTGCCCGGGCGATTGCTTGAGCATGCGGAGATATTCGCGCGTCGCGCCCGCGTAATTGAGCGTGATGGCGTCGAGGTACGCGATGTCGTAGGCGAAGAGCGACGCGTCCCCGGTGGCGGTGCGCCCGCGCTCGTAGACCGCGATCGCCTTGTCGAAGAGACGGCTGTGCACCATAGCGCCCGCGACGATGCGATAGGTCGTCTCCTGTTTCGGCTCGGCGGCGATCGCGTGTTCCCACGTCTCGGTGGCCTTCGCATCGTCCGATTTCAGAACGTAGAGCGAGCCGAGTTGCGCGAGAAGCCCGATGTCGGA
>JAHFCS010000340.1 GCA_023249395.1 Gemmatimonadota bacterium | reverse complement strand
CCGCTGTTCTCGAGGCGCTGGTGCTCGAACCGGCTGTCAGTCGGCAGATCCTGGAGCTGAATGAAGGGAAAGTGCCGATCGCCGAAGCGGTGCACGCTTACACGAATGATGCGTAGAGTGCGAATGAGTGATAGATTACTCACATGTCCAAAGAACGCGTCCTCAGTACCGCAGACGCCCGACGGGCGTATGTGCTCTCAGCGGCAACGCAGGCCTTCGGTCGCACCGGCTACTGGGGTACGAACACCACTGAGATCGCGCGCGACGCGGGCATCTCTCAGGCGTATCTCTATCGCCTCTTCGCAAACAAAGAGGAGCTGTTCGTCGCGGTGATCGGCGAGATCCACAACCTCTTCCGCGCCGAGATCGATCGCATCCTCGCGGGAACTCCCCGCGAGGATGCGTTGCAGGCGCTTCTCTCCCCGAGTTCGTCAGACCGCACCGGCAGCAGCGATGCCGGCAAGGTGCTGTTGCACGCGTCGGCGGCGTCGAATGTCGAGCCCATCGGCGTGGCCGTGCGTCAGTGCTACAGCGACCAGGCCGACTACCTCTCTTCTCGTGGCTTGAACGATGAGGAGATCCGCTCCTACTTCGCCTGGTCGCAGTATGCGAATGCCCTGCGGGCAGCAGGGATCGGTGCCGACGTGGAGGGCGGGGCGCTGAAGCGCCTCCTGCCTCACTAGCGGCGAAGTTCTTCCCACGATGACCCCCATCGTTCTCCGTTGTCTTAGTGAGTGATCTACCACTCTATTTGAAAGGTGTTTCCCTTGTCTCAAATCTTGACCAGACGGCATCCGCTGCTTCTGCCCGTGCTCGCATTCGCACAGTTTTTACTAGCTGTTGACTACAACATCGTGCTTGTGGCGCTCCCGGATATGGGCGCCGAGCTCGGAATGAACGAGTCAGCGCTGCAGTGGGTGGTGAGCGCTTACGCGCTGGCTTTCGGTGGCTTGCTGCTCGTCGGTGGCCGCTTGAGTGACGTGTTCGGCCCGCGCCGGATGGTCCTCCTTGGCCTCGCGTTATTCGCCGCAGGCTCCTTGGTGGCGACTCTCGCCCCGGGCGCGGCTGTTCTTCTCGTCGGCCGCGTGTTGCAGGGCGCGGGTGGCGCGCTTATATCGCCCGCCGTACTCGCCACGATCGCGGTCTCTTTCGAGGAGGGCCCTGCGCGGTTCCGTGCCCTGGCGATCTGGTCCTCGGCGGGAGCGGTGGGACTTGCGCTCGGTTCGGCTCTCGGCGGAGTTCTGATGGCATTCTTCACCTGGAGGTCGATCTTTCTGCTCCTCGTTCCGCTGGCGCTGATCGGACTGGTCATTGCCTGGCGCGCGACCTCGCGCGAGGATCGACCGGCGAATCGTCGATCGCTCGACTTCCCTGGCGCGATCTTTGCGGCGCTTGGAGTCGCAGGCATCGTGTTCGCCCTCGCGGAACTGCCCAGCCGCGGCATCGACGCAAGCGTCGTTGTCACGGGGGTTGCCGGCATCCTGTTGCTGATCGCGTTCATCGTGCGGGAGAAGGCGGCACAGTATCCGTTGCTGGATCTGACGCTGTTTCGGAGCCGCACCCTCGCTGGCGCCCTGATCGCCATGGTGCTGTTCATGGGCTCCATCGGCACCAGCTACTACGTGTTCACTGTCTTCACCCAGAGCGTGCTCGGTGCCTCGGCGCTTCTCACCGGACTGGCGTTCCTTCCCTGGGGAGTGACGGCGCTTCTGGCATCGAATCTCGCGAAGGCGGCGCTGAACCGGCTTGGTGTCCGAGGCGCTCTGATCCTCGGGCTGCTCATCGCGGCGATCGGCACCGCGGGGTTCGCCTCCGCACTGCAGGCGGACACACCTCTGTGGGTCGTCGTCGCGTGGACTGCGTTGCTCGGAATCGGACAGGCCGTGGGCTTTGCGACACTGTTCGCGGCCGCAGGAGCAGGCGTGCCGGCGGATCAGCAGGGTGTTGCTTCCGCGCTGATGTCCACGATTCAGCAGGTGGGTACGGCTCTCGGACTCGCAGTGCTCGTCGGGCTCGCGAGCTATGCGACAGCGAGATCCAGCCTGAACGGAGTCGAAGCCACGGCTGCTGGCCTGCAGACGGCCACCTGGATCGGGGCCGGCGTTCTCGCTGTCGGCGCGGCGCTCAGCGCGATCGTCATCCCCTCAAGACGGTGAGGCCTCGGATGACCCCGGCGACGGCGGCGCGCTGAGTGCGGATCGGATCGGCATCGACGGGCGCTTGGCTCATTGCTCCCACGTGCGCGGCTACGACGGCCTTCGCCAAGAGGGCGGGTTCGACGATGGGAACCCGCCCGTGCGCGGCCGCAAGGGCGATGAACCGGCCGCCTAGTGCGGCTGCGACGTTCTCGTCATCGATCGTCATGCTCTCGGCGAATGAGGCGTCGGCAGCCGCTCTTGCCAAGAGCACCGCGCGCAGCGAGAACCACTCCCGGCCGGCGGGCAGTGAGGCCAGGAGTCGGTCTACCGCGTCGTCGAGGGTCGTCTCTGGTCCGGCCTCAGCGGATTGAGTGTCGAGAGCAGCGTGCAGTCGCTCCCAGACGACCGCCGCTTGTTCCTGATGCAGTGCGAGGTATAGCTGGTCGACAGACGAGAAGTTCGAGTAAAACGCTCCCCGTGTGAATCCGGCGAGAGAACAGATCTCCTCGACGCTCTGGCTGATCGTGCCGGTTGTTTCGAACAAGGCTGCCGCGGCTGACAGCAGTCGCCGACGGGTCTCGCTTCTGCGCCGCACTGGAGTGGGCTGACCGTCATTCACGGCGTCATCCTACGTGGATTCCATGCCCGCACGTGGCTCTTGATACGGTTAGTACTGAATACGAAATGTATTGAGAGGGATCATGACAGTTGAACGAAGCGGCATACGAAACGTTCGCAGATGGGTGCCCCTGGTTCTCGTCGCGCTCATTGGCGGGGTTCTCGCCTGGCTCAACGGGGCGCCATGGTGGGGATGGCTCCTCGTTGGCGCGGTCGTGACGGGAGTCGGCCTCGCGGCTCGGCTCTGGCGTCGCGGGCGCTGGTTCGTGCGCGGAGCAGCCTGGGTGGCTGCGCTGGGCATCGTCGCGGCCGTGGCCCTGGCGGCGGGGCCGATCCCGACAACGCGCATGGTCGACGGTCCGCAGACCCAGCCGGTCGCGACGGCGCAGGGTGACGTGATCGGACTTCGGGACGACGACGCTCGCGTGGATGTCTTCGCGGGCATTCCCTATGCCGCGCCACCGGTCGGTGACCTGAGGTGGCAGGCTCCGGCTCCGGCGCTTGCACGAACGGAACCGATGGTGGCGGACGACTTCGGCCCGTCCGCCATCCAGACTGAATCCTCATTCATCTCGCGAGCTCTGACCCGGCTGCTCGACCTGCCGCTCGAGGAGACGCTGCTCGGAGGATACGCGACCGACGAGGACAGTCTTCGGCTGAACATCTGGCGTCCGGCGGAGGCGTCCGAGGCCGATCCTCGCCCGGTGCTGGTGTATCTGCACGGCGGATCGTTCGTCGCGGGCTCGGGTGCCCTTCCGGCGTACGACGGCACCTCTCTCGCTTCGCGCCAGGAGACGGT
>JAHFCS010000339.1 GCA_023249395.1 Gemmatimonadota bacterium | reverse complement strand
TACGGCCAAGAGAGCTTCAATAAACACACACTGGCCGCCATATTTGTCAGCTAATGCCAGCCCGGACAACTGAACAGAAAACCGTCCTCACGGCGCACGCGGTGGGGCGGACGTTGAAGCGAATGGCCGACGAGATCGTTGAGCTCAACGACGGTACGGCCGATCTCATCATGGTAGGAATCCAGAGACGCGGCGTGCAGCTCGCAGGGCGCCTCGTCGCCCTCATTGAAGAGAACGAAGGAGTCGTTGTTCCACAGGGCTCCCTCGACATCACCCTCTATCGCGACGATCTGCAAACGATCGGGCCGCGACCCGTGGTCGGACCGACGAGCCTGCCGTGGGGAATCGAGGGGATGAACGTCGTCATCGTTGATGACGTCCTTTACACCGGAAGAACCGTACGCGCCGCGCTCGACGAGCTTGCGGATTTCGGCCGGCCGGCGCGCATCGGTCTCGCGGTGCTCGTCGATCGGGGAGGCCGGGAGCTACCCATTCACGCCGATATTGTGGGTAAGAAAGTGAACGTCGAGCCGGGTGATCGGGTTGACGTGCTCGTGGAAGAGCTCGACGGCCGCGACGCGGTCATCATCGTCCCCACACAGAGCGAAGACGAGCCGTGACCAGCGCGCTCGGCAAGGATCTCCTCGGCCTCGAGCCGCTGTCGAGCGAACAGATACTCCTCATTCTCGATACCGCGGAGCCGTTCAAGGAGATCAGCGAGCGCGCGATCAAGAAAGTCCCGGCGCTACGCGGATCAACCATCGTTAATCTCTTCTTCGAAAGCTCCACGCGCACGCGCATCTCCTTCGAGTTTGCGGAGAAGAGACTCTCCGCGGACACAGTCAACGTCTCCGCGTCGGGCTCGAGTGTACTCAAGGGCGAGACGCTGGTGGACACCGCCCGCAATCTCGAGGCGATGCGCATCGACATGGTTGTCATCCGCCACGGCGCATCGGGCGCGGCGCACTTTCTGGCCGAGCGCATCGAGTCGAACGTGATCAATGCCGGTGACGGGACCCACGAGCATCCCACACAGGGTCTCCTCGATCTACTGACGCTCCGCGACCACTTCGGCGAGCTGAAGGGAAGACGTGTCTGCATCTGCGGCGACGTGCTGCACTCGCGGGTCGCACGGTCTAATATCTGGGGACTCCAGAAGCTTGGCGTCGACGTAGCTGTCTGCGGCCCGCGATCACTGCTTCCGAATTCGATCGAAGAGTTCGGCGTGCGTGTGATCGATCGCATCGAAGAGGCGATCGAGTGGGCGGATGCACTCAACATCCTGCGGCTGCAGCTCGAGCGGATGACGGCCGGCTACATCCCTTCGAGCCGCGAGTACAATCGCGTCTTCGGCGTGACGCGTGAGCGGCTCGAGCGCGCGCCGCGGGACATACTGATCATGCACCCGGGGCCGATGAATCGCGGCGTCGAGATCGACTCCGACGTGGCCGACGGGCCACACAGCGTAATCCTCGACCAGGTCACCAACGGTGTCGCGGTGCGGATGGCGGTTCTTTATCTGCTCGCAGGCGGAAAGCCGGAGCTTGCCGAGGCGGCCAAGGGCGGCACCAGCAGCCGGCGCGGCGGCGACATTCCGGAGGCGGCATGAGCGACGATGGGTCCGATGCCTGACACTCGCGCGATTCTTCTCGCCGGCGGACGACTCCTCGATCCGTCGCAGCGCCTGGATGAAGTCGGCGACCTGCTCGTGTCCGCAGGCGCGATCGAAAGCATCGGCGGCCGCATCGAGCCGCCGGATCATGCTCGAGTCATCGACTGCTCGGATTGCATCGTGTCGCCGGGTTTTATCGACGTCCACTGTCATCTGCGCGAGCCGGGACGGGAAGACGAGGAGACGATCGCGACCGGCGCACGTGCTGCGGCGGCAGGAGGATTCACTGCCGTGTGCGCGATGCCCAACACGGACCCGGTTACCGACAATCAGGCGGCAGTGGGATTCATCATCAGGCAGGCGAACCGCGCGGCGGCGTCGAGAGTCTATCCGATTGGCGCCATCTCGATGGGCCAGCGGGGCGAGATGCTCGCCGAATTCGGCGAGATGGTGGGCGCCGGCGCCATCGCGGTGAGCGACGACGGCAAGCCGGTGGCAAGTGCGCAGCTGATGCGGACAGCGCTCGAGTACGCACGGACCTTCGGCATCCCGGTCATCGACCACTGCGAGGAGCCGACGCTGGCCGAGGGCGGCGCGATGAACGAAGGGATCGTCAGCGCGCGGCTCGGATTGAAGGGCATTCCGTCGGAGGCGGAGGAGATAATGGTGATTCGTAACATCCTCCTCGCTCGTCGAACAGGAGGCCATGTGCACCTGGCGCACATGAGCACGCGGGGATCGGTAGAGCTGATCCGTTGGGGAAAGGAGCGCGGAATAAACGTCACCGCCGAAGTCTGTCCGCATCATATATCGCTCACCGAGGACCGCGTCGGCGCCTATGACACGGACGCGAAGATGAATCCGCCTCTTCGCACTACCTCCGACGTCGAGGCCCTCCGCGAAGCGGTGAAGGACGGGACGATCGACATGATCGCAACCGACCATGCGCCGCATCATTATGACGAGAAAGAGCGCGAGTTCGCCGACGCGCCGAACGGCATCATCGGCCTCGAGACGGCGCTGGGCGTCAACGTGACACACCTCGTTGACACCGGCGCCCTGGATTTCGCAATGCTCGTCGAGCGCATGTCCTGCGCCCCAGCGCGGATCTTCCATCTTGCGGGTGGGACCTTGGGCAGGGGGGCTGAGGCGGACATAACCGTCTTTGATCCGGCATTGCGGTGGACCGTCGATCCCGCGAAACTGCTGAGTAAGGGACGAAACACTCCGTATGCGGGCATGACCCTTTCGGGTCGCGCGACATGTACCATTGTCGGAGGAAGGATAGTTCACCAGTTGAAAGAGCAGGCGGCGGCCAACGGTCCCGCAAGCATGACCACGAGGTAGACCGAGGATGACCAAGTCCAAGACCAACGCGCTCGACGCGCTGCGAGCGCTGATCGCGGAACGGCAGCAGTACGACCAGTGGATCTCGACGCTCGAATCGAAGCGCGACGGCACCGCCGAGCACGTGTTCAACCGCGTGTACTCGGACTACCAGAGCCGGCTCGATCGCGTCCTCGAGGAGATCAGAAGCCACGCCGAGGAGCTTCAGCTGAGCATCACCGCGCTGTCCGCTCGACTCGGAGAGGTCGCAAAGGAAGAAGAGGCCAGGCGCGACTCGCTGTCGGAGGCGGAGCTGCGGGCGGCAGTTGGTGAATACGACGTTACACAATGGGAGTCGATGCGGGCCGAGGCGAATCGCCAGCTCGAGAAAATTGCGGCGGATCGCGCATCGCTGGAGGCGCAGCTCGCCGAGCTCGAGAGCATCCGGAAGTTGAGCGAGGTGACAACTGCCCCTGGCGGAGGCGCGAGTCATGAGGAAACCCCGGCGCCGGAGCCGCCGCCTCTTCCGGCGGCAACCGCGCCCGCGCCCGCGACATCTGCCCAGTCACCTCAGCCGGAACGCGATGAGTTCGGAATTCTCCGGCGACCACCTAGTAC
>JAHFCS010000338.1 GCA_023249395.1 Gemmatimonadota bacterium | reverse complement strand
GCCCGGCGATCTCCTCGGGCGAAAGCTTGCGTACCGAGCCTTCCTTGAGGTGCCCGAGCGTCAGCTGGCCGTAGGCGACGCGCTGAAGTTCTCCGACGTCGCGGCCGATCGCTTCGCACATCCGGCGAATCTGACGGTTGCGCCCTTCTTTGATGACGATCTCAAATTCACGGGTGCCGGTCTTCGTGACTTCAGCCCGGCCGGTGATGCCGTCGTCCAACTCCACGCCACGTGCCAAGTGCTCAAGCTCGCCGCGCGAGATCGGCGATCCGCGGCGCACGCGAACGCGGTAAGTCTTCGCCACGCCGTAACGCGGGTGGCTCAATTTGTTCGCCAATTCCCCGTCATTCGTGACCAGCATCAGCCCGCTGCTGTTGGCGTCGAGGCGGCCGACCGGGTAAAGCCGCTTGTCGTTGCTGACCAGATCCACGACTGTCCGGCGTCCTTCGGGATCGCTCGCAGTCGAAATCACGCCAAGCGGTTTGTTGACGGCGTAGACCACGGTCTTGACCGACTCGATCTCGTCGCCGTCCACCGTCACGCTGTTGAAATCGTCGACGTCCTTCGCCGGATCGGTGACGGTGCTGCCGTCCACTGTGACGCGCCCGTCGAAGACGAGTTGTTCGGCGGCACGGCGGGAAGCGATTCCGGCGTGAGCGATGTATTTACCGAGGCGCATTGAGATCCCGAAGCCTACGACGCGCGCGATTACACCACCGCCTACCGTTTGTCGCGATGGACATCGACCTCCTGAAACGGACGCTCGCCGAGCTCGGCGAGCCGAAATACCGCGCCAATCAGATTTGGGAGTGGACCGCTCGCGGCGCCAATGGCTACGAGGAGATGACCAATCTCCCCGAGTTGCTGCGCCTCGAGCTCGACGAACGCGTCCCGTTCTCCACGCTCGAACTGATCGACAGCGCCGAGTCGCGTGACGGCACGATCAAAGCGCTTTTTCACACGCACGACAAGCGCCCCGTCGAGGCCGTGATGATGAAGTACCTCGACGGCCGCCGCTCAATCTGCGTCTCCAGCCAGTCCGGCTGCCCGCTGACATGCACTTTCTGCGCCACCGGAACGATGGCCTTCGGCCGCAACTTGACGACTTCCGAGATTCTCGACCAAGCGCTCTTCTTCAAGCGCCTTGAGAACGAAGTCAACCACCTCGTCTTCATGGGCATGGGCGAGCCGATGATGAACATCGACAACGTGCTCGCTGCCTGCGAAAAACTGCCGGACATCGGTATCACCAACCGGCGCACGACCGTCTCGACGGTCGGCTGGCTGCCCGGCATCGAGCGCTTCAACG
Organism: Gemmatimonadota bacterium; assembly: GCA_023249395.1. Lineage (GTDB taxonomy): Bacteria > Gemmatimonadota > Gemmatimonadetes > Gemmatimonadales > Gemmatimonadaceae > UBA4720. The sequence goes on along the minus strand of JAHFCS010000338.1, from coordinate 2,256 downwards.
CCCAGGACCGGCCGGTTCGTCTCGCGCTCTCGCTGCACGCCGCGGACCCGAAGCTACGCTCCGAGATCATGCCAGTGAACGACCGCTATCCGCTGGAAGACGTGCTCATCGCCTGTCGCAAGCACTATGCGGAGAACAACCGCAGGGTCTACATCGAGTACGTGATGCTCGCCGGCGTCAACGACCACACCAAGCACGCCAGGCAGCTCGCGAAGCTGCTGACGCCACACGAGGCGTTCAAAGTGAACTTGATCCCCTACAACCCCACCGGCACTGGTTACGACGGATCGGCCCGCACGACGATCGGCGCGTTTCGCGATGTGCTGCTGCATCAAGGCGTTCCCGCGACGGTGCGATTGACGCGCGGCCAAGACATCGCCGCCGCCTGCGGGCAGCTCGTGGCGGATGCGATTCAGGACGCGGCGATCAGGCCAGCGCGACCATCTCAAGGTCGCCCTCCTGCCAGTGACTGAAGTCAGCCTCCGGCAGCACCAGCGAAAAATCCGGATTCAGCACGTCAATGAATTCCGTGTCGTGGCTGACGGCGATGATCGTGCCCGTCCACGAGCTCAGCGCCTCGGCGATGTAGTCGCGCGACGAGGGGTCGAGGTTGTTCGTCGGCTCGTCGAGCAGCAAGACGTTGTGCTTGCCGGCCACCAGCTTCGCGAGCGCGAGCTTCGTCTTCTCGCCCCCGCTCAAAGTCATGACGTTTTGGTAAACCGTGTCGCCGGTCAGCTGGAACTTAGAGAGCAGCGCTCGGGTTTCGGGGTCAGAGAAACCCGAGAGGTCCTTGCGCGCATTCTCGATCACGGTCTCGGATGCGTCGAGATCGCCGTGCTCCTGGTCGTAGTAACCAACCGAAACGCCGGTGCCGTATTCGACGCTGCCATTGGTCGGCTCGGTGATTCGCGCGATCAGCTTCAGCAATGTGGACTTGCCGGCTCCGTTGAAGCCGATCAGGCACATCCGGTGGCCACGGTCCAGTGAAAAGCTGAGATCGCTGAACACGTCGTTCTCGGCGTAAGACTTCGCGAGCTCGTCGATCATCAGCACCGTGCGGTGGGAGTGCGGCGGGTCGGGAAATTTGTAGTGCGCGTCGCGCTGTTTAGAAATGCTTTTCGGCTGCTCGGCGCGCAAGCTGTCGACCCGGCGGTCGAGCGCCTTCGCGGCCTTCGCTCGCTTGGCGCTCTGGCCGCGCATCTTGTCCGCCAGCGTCTTCATCCGCTTAACCTCCTGCTCGCGGTGCGCGTCGAGCTTCTCGCGACGCACTTCGTCCTCTTCTCGCGAGCGGATGTACAGCGAATACGTGCCTTTGTATTCGTGCGCCTTGCCTTCGTCAAGGTGGATCACCCGCGTGATCGACTCGTCGAGCAGGTCGATGTCGTGGCTGATCACCAGCAGCCCGCCGCGGTAGTTGCGCATGAAGTCGAGCAGCCAGAGCCGGGCGTCGGTGTCGATGTGGTTGGTCGGCTCATCGAGCAGTAGCGCGTCGGGCGAGGCGAAGAGGATGCGGGCGATCTCGGCGAGGCGCAGTTCGCCGCCGGAGAGTTCGTGCAGCGGGGCGTCCAACCGTTCATCACGCAGGCCGATGCCGCGCGCGAACGAGCGGGCCTTGTCCTCGGCGGTGTAGCCGCCCTTGTCGGCGAAGCGTTCCTGGGCCGCGCTGTAGCGCGCGATCGCCAATTCGTTTGGCTCGCGCTCCATCGCCGCCTGCAACGCCGCCAACTCGTCGCGCTCGGCGTCGAGGTTGAGCGACGAGATCACATGGTCGGTGACGGACTTCTTTAGATCGACGTTGTCATCGATCCGTGGATCCTGCGGCAGGTAGCCGATCTCGCCGAAGTGGCGGATCCGCATGTCGCCGTCCCTGTGCGGCTCGGCGATCAGCTTCAGAAAGGTCGTCTTGCCGACGCCGTTACGACCGACCAGGCCCACTTTGTCGCCCGGATAGAGCGTCAGGTCGATATCCGCGAACAGCGTGCGGGTTCCGATCGTCTTCGTGATGTGTTCGGCATGCAACAGCATGAGAAGTTGCTGGGGGCTCTTCCGTGAATGTGGTGGAGGCGCCGCGGCTGGCGCGCTCGCGAGGGAATGACTGCTTGGGTGGATTCTAGCCCCGCACGCAAAAAGGGCCCCGGTCTAGTCCTGACCGGAGCCCAGATTGCCTATACGACTTGTCCCCGGGGGGTGTGCCGGCTGACGCCGGCGGGAACTAGTCAGCTTTGAAATTGGGGGGAGTCGGGGCGCGGCTTGCAT
>JAHFCS010000337.1 GCA_023249395.1 Gemmatimonadota bacterium | reverse complement strand
TACAACGATCTTGGCGTGCTCGAGGACATTCCCGAGTTCCAGTCGGATGGTCAGACCGACGGCGAGGCCGAAGAAGTCGTGGACATCGGGCCTGCCGAGCCACCCACAAGAAAGAGGGCGACGCGTCCGGAGCCGGTCGTGACCGGTGCGGGGCGCGTGCGATCGCTGAACCCAATGGCGCAAACCGGTGGAATGGCGGGCGGCGCATCGGCGGCCACGGGGGACTGGAGCAACGTCGGGCGAAACGATCCCTGCCCGTGCGGGTCAGGGAAGAAGTTCAAGAAGTGCCACGGGGCGAATCAATAAGGGTCGTTCCCGATACCCGATACCCGATACCCGATACCCGTTACCCGTTACCCGGTGCCCGTTGCCCGGTACCCGATGCCGGGTGCCAGCTACCCGGTACCGGTTACCCGTTGGCGATCCCGTGTGTTGAGTCGTTTAACCAATCCGTGCAGCATCTTACGCACATCGACCACGCTGGCGGATAGTCCCGAGAATTCGACCTCAGTCATCATTCCGAGATCTCGCGCGAGTTGGGCGTGCCCCTCGAGCTCGGTTACCGAAGCAAGAGAGTATCGCAGAAAGCGCGCAAACTCACGCGCACTCTCATGGGCGCTGCCCTCAACGATGTTCGTTGGCACTGACATCGCAGCACGTATAAGCTGATCACGGAGTGTGGCGCTCCCTACGCCGCGCATGCGCGCGGCAATGCGATCGGTGTCTATCGCCAGTCTGTGCGCTGCCTGCCATACGCGGAGTTTTCTGAAGTCAGCCACGCCCGGATTTTATTAGCCGGCCGCGCTGAAGTGTCATCATTCAATCGCGCCCGAAAGTCTGTCGCTGCGGTTGCTCTTGTCGGGAATCGGGCACCCGGCACCTGGTACCGGGTTTCGGGTACCGGGTTTCGGGTACCGGGTACCGGGCATCGGGTAAGGGGGCAGCGGTGTGATTGCGCGGGCGTCAGGGCGGTGGGAACCATGGGCGTGTGTGTGACTAGCGATTCGGAAACCCACACCGGAGTCGGCCCATGTCGTCCATTATCCACGAGCTTCCCCCCAGCGAGCGTCCGCGCGAGCGACTCAAATCCCACGGTGCGAGAGCGCTCAGCTCTGCCGAACTGCTGGCGATACTTCTCGGCAGTGGCTCGGAAGGGAACTCCGCGGTCGGGATAGGACACGAGATTCTCGCGAGCGCGCGGGGCTCACTGCGCCGATTATCTGCGCAGCCGGTCGCCGCGCTCACGAGTCTCAGCGGCGTCGGCAATGCCCGCGCACTCGCGGTCCACGCGGCGCTCGAGCTGGGCCGGCGGATGGCCGCCGAAGAGCGCGACGAGGGCGTCCCCGTGCGATGTCCGCGCGATGTCCATGAGATCTTCGGCCAGCGACTTCAGGATCTCCCTGTCGAGGAGTTCCACGTTGCGGTTCTCGATTCGCAGCACCGGCTCGAGCGGGACATCACGGTAACGCGCGGGCTGCTCAACTCGTCGCTCGTCCATCCGCGCGAGGTATTCCGCGAGGCGATCGCCGAAAACGCGGCGGCGATAATCCTGATCCACAATCACCCCAGCGGCGATCCCACGCCTTCCAGTGATGACCGCGTCGTGACGGAGCAACTCGTGCAGGCTGGGCGGGTACTCGACATACCTGTGCAGGATCACATTATTATTGGAAGGGGGCGTTATCTGAGCTTCGCGGAGGCAGGACTGTTGTGACGGCGATCCAATCGCAGACGATCATTCCCGGCTGGAACGACAACGGCAAGCCGCTCCCCGAGCGTCTCGACCAGGAGTTGCTCGCCCGGGCGTATCGCTTCAGCGAAGCCGCGCATATCGGACAGAAGCGCCTCTCCGGCGAGGATTTCGTCTCGCACTGCGTGGAAGTGGCAAAGATTCTCGCCGACCTCCAGCTCGACACAGTGACGGTAGCCAGTGGACTGATCCACGACGTCGTCGAGGACACGTCGATCGACATTGCCGAGATCGAGACCGAGTTTGGGAAGGAAATCGCCGAGATCGTGGATGGTCTGACGAAGATCGGCCATCTGCCGCTCAACTCGTCCCAGGACCGCCAGGTCGAGAACTACAGGAAGCTGCTGCTCTCGATTGCGAAGGACGCCCGCGTCATCCTAATCAAACTCGCGGACCGGCTGCACAACATGCGGACGCTCGACTTTCTGCCGGCGGAAAAGCGGCGGCGCATCGCACTCGAGACGCGCGACCTTTACGCGCCGCTCGCCCATCGGTTTGGAATGGCGCGCGTACGATGGGAGCTCGAGGATCTCGCTTTCAAGCATCTCGAGTCGTCAGAGTACAAGGCGCTCGCGAAGCTGGTCGCGCAACGCCGTGCAGAGCGCGAGGGGACGATCGCGCAGCTCCGCGATCCTCTGGAAAAGCTGCTCCACGAATCGGGGATTCCGAACGTCGAAGTGACAGGGCGCGCGAAGCATCTCTGGTCGATCTACAAGAAGATGACGAAGTGGGACAAGCCGTACGAGGAGATCTACGATCTGCTGGCGATTCGCGTTCTCGTTGACTCCGTCCCCGACTGCTACCACGCACTGGGCGTGATCCACGAGCGGTTCACGCCGCTCCAGGAGCGAATCAAGGATTACGTCGGCCAGCCAAAGTCGAACGGCTACCAGTCGCTGCACACGACGATCTTCGGGCCCAACGGGCAGCTGTTCGAGATACAGATCAGGACGCGCGAGATGCACCGCACCGCGGAGTACGGGATCGCCGCGCACTGGCGGTTCAAGGAGGACGCGAAGAGCGCCGACGAGCTCGACCGCGCGCTTCATTGGTTCCGCCAGGTGCTCGAGCTCCAGCTCGACGCGAAGACGCCTGACGAGTTCCTCGAGTTCCTGAAGCTTGACCTTTATCAGGATGAGATCTTTGTCTTCACGCCGACCGGCGACGTGATACAACTTCCCAAGGGTGCGACGCCGATCGACTTTGCCTTCGCAGTACACACGGAGGTTGGACTGCATGCGTGCGGCGCGCGGATCAACGGCCGTCAGGCGACGCTTGCGCGCGAGCTGAAGAACTCGGATACGGTGGAGATCGTGACGTCGGCCGCGGCGCGTCCGAGTCGTGACTGGCTTTCACACGTGCGAACGGGTCGGGCGCGGCACAAGATCAGACAAAAGCTGCGCATCGAAGAGCACACTACCTCCGAAAAGCTCGGACGAGAGATTTTGAATCGCGAGGTGAAGCGTCGGCGGCTGCCGAAGCCGGACGAAGATGCGCTCGAGGCGGCGGCCAAGGCCCTCCATCTGAACGATGCGACGCATCTAATCACATCGATTGGACAGGGTGATCTCGGAATCATCCAGGTTCTGAAGCACCTGTATCCCGAATCGGAGATGACAGATGTGCCGGCCAAGGCGGGTCCGCTCGACTGGCTGGTGGACAAGATGCGCGGGAGCCCGAAGGGTGTGCGCATCCAGGGCGTTGACGGTCTCATGGTCCGCTACGCGCAGTGCTGCCAGCCGGTGCCGGGTGATCCTGTGGTTGGATACGTGACGCGCGGTCGAGGCGTGAGCATCCATCGAGCGGACTGCCCGAATCTTCTGATGCTCGTGCTCGA
>JAHFCS010000336.1 GCA_023249395.1 Gemmatimonadota bacterium | reverse complement strand
AGCGGCGATCATTTCCCACTCCCCGAACCCTGGCCCGGCGACACCGTCGAGCCAATGTCCAAGATGCGCGCCCTGATCAGCGATCACATGATTGCTTCGCGCCGCACGTCCGCGCACGTAACGTCGTTCATGGAGATGGATCTCACGCGGGTGGCCCGGATTCGAGCCCGCAAACGCGCCGAATTCGAAGCGGCCACCGGTCAGAGGCTGACCTACATGCCTTTCATCATCTCCAGCGTCATTCAGGGGCTCAAGGCTTTCCCGATCTTGAACTCGTCGGTCGCCGGAAAGAACGTCATCTACCGGAAGCCGATCAACATCGGCGTCGCAGTGGCACTCGAATGGGGGCTGATTGTCCCGGTGATCAAGCGAGCCGAAGATCTCTCTCTTGCCGGAATCACGCGCGCATTGAACGACCTTGCGTCGCGGGCGCGGGCAAAGAGGCTCTCTCCCGAAGAGGTGCAGGACGGAACGTTCACGATCACCAATCCGGGCGTCTTCGGCTCGCTGATGGGAACGCCGATCATCAACCAGCCGCAGGTGGCGATCCTCGGGATCGGGGCGATCGAGAAACGCACCAAGGTCATGCCGGGAGAGTATGGCGAGGACACAATCGCGATCCGAACGTGCGCCTACTTTTCCATTTCGTTCGATCACCGCGTCGTTGACGGTGCGGTCGCTGACCAGTTCCTCGCGTTCGTCAGGAAGACAATCGAGGAATATCCCGAAAGCGGAGTCTGAGGGATGCCGAGGCGGCTCACGATTCAGCGGACGATCGTTCCTCATGCCGAGGCTACGGCGCCGCACCGGAGCCTCGATCCGGAGCGCATCTACCAGGAAACGGAGATCGGCTGAATGCCTGCTCGGAAGATCACTATTGACGGAGCTCCGTGGAGTGTCATGCCATCGGGGTACATAACCTCGTACGAGCGGGATGAGTTCGGCCTGATCTTCGTCCGCGAGGGCGACGGAAAGAGGGAGACGCGTGTCACACGCTATTCGCCGCAAGGCTCGAGGTCACGCGAGCAATCGTTTCGCGAGCTCACGGACGACCAGCTGCGCGACCTGTTCAGGCAATCACAACCGAGCTTCACTTCGCCAGAGGCCGGCTACACGCGGTGACTGACGGCGGCGCGGCCGCGGGGGTGCCGGGCTTCGTCGACCTTCACACCCACTCGACGGCATCCGACGGAACGCTGCCTCCGGACGAGGTTGTCGCCGCCGCGCACGCGGCGGGCGTCGCGGCAATGGCGCTCACCGACCACGACACGCTGGCCGGCATTCCACTCGCGACTCTGACTGGCGAGTCGCTTGGAGTTCGCGTCGTGCCTGGGGTAGAGCTCAGCGCGCACGACGGAGATCGCGAGATACACCTGCTCGCGCTTCACGTAACGCGTCTCGGCGTGCTCGAGTCGCGCCTCGAGAATTTCCGGGAAGACCGGTACTCCCGCGCCACACTGATAGTAGAGCGCCTGCGCGGGCTCGGGATGGACGTCACGGTGGAAATGGTGATGGAGGAGGCGGGCGAAGCGGCGGTGGGACGACCTCACATCGCGCGGGCGATGATCCGCGCCGGCTCCGTTCGCGATTTTCGCGAGGCATTCGATCGCTACCTCGGCGCCGGGCGTGCAGCCTTCGTTCCGAAGCCCAGGCTGGAGATACGCGAGGCGATTGCGATTGCGCACGAAGCCGGGGCACTGGCGATATGGGCGCACCCCGGGGCTGAAGGCCGCCGCGCACGACTCGAGCCACTCGTCGAGATGGGAATCGACGGCGTGGAAGTGCGCCACCCGAGTCACATGCTTGAAGACGTCGACCGCCTTGGAGCGCTCACCGATTTCTTTGGACTGGTCCCGAGCGGTGGATCCGACTGGCATGGCTCGGCCGACGGGACGCGGATGATCGGAGGCATGATGATTCCCTATGCCTGGCTGGAGAAACAGGACGCGCTCGTCGCCTCGCGCGCGCAACACGCTGCCCCGGCGGTGCAATCGTGAAGCTCGAAGGCCGCGTTGCCCTCGTTACCGGCGCCGGTCAGCGGGTTGGCCGTGCGCTCGCGATCGCTCTCGGACGCGAGCACATGCACGTGGCCGTCCACTACAACAGCTCGGTTGACGGCGCAAAGGAGACAGCCGCGGAGATCGAGAGAGAGGGTGGAAAGGCAGCGCTGTTCCAGGCTGATCTCGCCGATCCCGATGCTCCGGCTGCACTGGTGCGCGAGATCTCGGAACAGCTCGGATCGCTCGCCGTCGTCGTGAACTCGGCAGCGGTCATGGAGCGCACACCGATCGGCGAAGTCACGGCAGAAGCGTGGGACTGGATGTTCGCGGTCAACCTGAGGGCGCCATTTCTGATTTCGCAGGCTGCCGCTCCGCTGATGCAGGCCGATGGCGGCGTGATCGTCAACATCGCCGACCTCGCCGCGTTCGAGAGCTGGCCAGCCTATGTCCCGCACTCGATCAGCAAGGCGGCGGTAGTGAAGATGACCTCGTCGCTTGCACGCGCCCTGGCGCCCGCGGTTCGAGTCAACGCGATCGCACCGGGCGCAGTCCTCCTTCCTCGCGGCTGGAACAAGGACGACGCCGATCATCTCATCTCGACGACGCCTCTTCGGCGCCTCGGCGATCCGGAAGACGTTGTGAACGCAATGCTGTACCTGCTGCGATCCGACTACGTGACCGGCGAGACGCTGATTGTGGACGGCGGCAGACACATCCGAAAATGACAGTTCTGCGCGTCGAGTGACCGCCCGCGGTAGCTTACAGGGAAGGGGTTGCGGCCGGCATTACGATTAGGCAGCAGCTCAGAATGCACTCTTTCCGCGATTCCGATCTTGGCAGAATATCACGAGTACGATGTAATAATCGTCGGCGCTGGTCCTGCCGGCATGACCGCGGCGATGTACGCCGGGCGGTCGATGCTGCGCACGGTCCTGCTCGAGCGGGGCATATCGGGCGGCGAGCTGCTGAACACGGAGATCATCGAAGACTACCCGGGCTTCGAACACATCGAAGGCCGGGAACTTGCGGCAAAGTTCGAGAGCCATGCAAAGAAATTCGGCGCCGAGTTCATTCAGGAGACGGTGCTGACCCTCGAGAAGCTGCCCGACGGCAACTTCCTGGCGACCACGGAGAGCGGTGAGCTGTACCGTGCCCCTGCCGCGATCATCACGGCCGGCGGCACGCCGATCAAGCTCGGTGTTCCGGGAGAGCTCGAGTACGCTGGCAGGGGCGTGAGCTACTGCGCGATCTGTGACGGCGCTTTTTTTCGTGACCTGACGATCGCCGTGGTGGGCGGGGGAGATGCGGCCGTCGAGGAGGCTGATTTTCTGACGCGGTACGGCGACAAGGTCTATCTGATCCATCGCCGCGAGGAGCTTCGCGCGTCGAAGATTCTCCAGAAGCGGCTGTTCGACAATCCCAAGATCGAAGTGATCTGGAACAAGGTGGTCGAGCGGATCGACGCCGACGCGCAGGGCCTCGTGAACAGCATCGCGCTCCGGGATGTGAACACCCATGAGCCATCTTCGCTCACCGTGAGCGGCGTCTTCGTCTTCATCGGCTTCAGGCCGAACACTGGAATAATCGCG
>JAHFCS010000335.1 GCA_023249395.1 Gemmatimonadota bacterium | reverse complement strand
CACCTCGATCATCACCGGGATCTTCATCGTGCTCGCCGCGTGAAAGACCGTATCCGCAGAGAGAGAAAGCTTCTCGCCTGTCTGTAAGTCAACGTAGGCAACGCCGACAGTCGCGCCCGGGACGGCCGCGATGGCGGCTACAATGCTGTCGCGAATGGAATCGACGGACGCCGGAGCCGATTGAGCCGCGGCGGCTCCGGCCGTCACCTCGAGTGCCACCAATAACCCGATCGGGGCCACTCTCATGCCGCGCGCGGCCCGAGCTCGTCGATCTCGTCCCATATGCGGTGCTTGTGGCTCTCCTTGAGATAAAGCGAGCCGACCGCGAAGGTCATCAACGCCACCAGGATCGGGTAGGCGAGTCCGGCGTAGATGTTTCCGGTGCGGCTCACGATCGCCGTGGAAATCAACGGCAGGAATCCGCCGAACCAGCCATTGCCGAAATGGTACGGCAGCGAGAGCGACGTGTACCTGATCTTCGCCGGGAACGCTTCCACGAGGAACGCCGCGATCGGGCCGTATACCATGGTGACGAACACCACCTGGATGAAAACGAGCGCGACAAGCATCGGTGCGTTCACCGGCTCGGAAAACATTCTCATCGCATGGTAGATGGGATAATACGACAGAGCCGCCAGGAGATTTCCCGCCATCATGATCTGCTTTCGTCCAATCCTGTCGGAGAGAGAGCCGAAGAACACGAAGAGGGGCGCACCAAGGAGAAGCGCGATAGCGACGATGATGTACGCGGTTCCGAGTGGAACCTTGAGAACAGTCTGGAGAAAGAAGAGCGCGTAGAACTGTCCCGTGTACCAGACCACCGCCTGCCCCGCCGTCGCGCCGAACAACACGAGGAGAAAGATCTTCCACTTGGGCCACGAGCCGAAGCTCTCCTGTATCGGCGCCACCGATGTCTTTCTTGCATCCTTGAGCCGCGTGAACAGCGGAGACTCCCTGAGCCGGACGCGGATGTAGTACGACATCGCGACCAGCACTATCGAGAGGAGGAACGGGATTCTCCAGCCCCAGATCTTGAACGCCTCCTCGCCGACGGCGCGCCTCACGACAAGGATCACCACCAGCGAGATGAAAAGACCGAGCGTCGCGGTCGTCTGAATGAAGCTCGTGTAGTAGCCGCGCTTGTCGTCCGGGGAGTGCTCGGCAACGTAAACCGCGGCGCCGCCGTATTCGCCCCCGAGTGCCAGTCCCTGAAGCAGCCGCAGCAGGACGAGAATGATCGGCGCGGCAAGTCCGATGCTGGCGTAGGTCGGCAGCACTCCTATCGCCGCGGTAGAACCGCCCATGATGAGCAGGGTGACGAGAAAGGCGAATTTTCTGCCGATCATGTCGCCGATTCTGCCGAACACGAGCGCGCCCAGCGGACGAACGGCAAATCCGACGGCAAACGTCGCAAGCGTCTTGAGGAAATTCGCGGTCGGGTTGCCCGCGGGGTAAAACTCCGTCGCGAGAATTGTCGCCAGACTTCCAAAGATGTAGAAGTCGTACCACTCGATCATCGTGCCGGCCGATGAGGCGGCTATGACTTTCCAGATCTTCTGCACCGGGTCCACTAGTCGCTCCGCGAAGGACGATCAGTCCGGCGGCCTCAGCCACCGGATCGGCGAGCGATAAATCTGCGAACTCTTTACTCCCGGCGCACTACGCCGGAATGCCCCGCTTCCATTCGCCGTTCAACAGCTTGCGCAGCGTGATGACGATTCTCCGGACAACGAGGATCAACAGAATGAGAACGAGTATCGCGACGGTGAGCGTGATGTACGGATGGCTCCAGATGAAGATGCCGATGCTGGCGACCGTGCCGAACTCGGCCATGTTGGCGACTCCATTGGTCACCGGCTCGGGAGAGCTGTCCACTGCGTACCGGAGTCCGAGCTTCGTTCCGTGAGTCGTAAGTGCCAGGCCACCCCCGAGCAGCCCCGCTGCGACGAGAAACGCCGGACTGAGATTGTACGCCGTTGCAACCGCGAGAAATGCCGCCGCCGGTGGGCGTATCACGCTTTGCGCGGTTTCCCAGACACTCGCAACTCCGGGCACCAGCGTCACGAGGAATTCAATGACGTAGAGTGCGACCGCGATCGAGATGATCCAGATATTCGCGACCGCGCCGAGCACACCGGGCAACGGGCCGATCCAGCCGGCCCGCTCCGATACTCCGAGGACGGCAACGGTGGCGGGAAGATTGATGCCGGCCGCGAAGGCGACGCCGAGCGATTGAACGACGGTGGTGGCTGAGGTCATCGAGGCGCGTGAGTGAGAGTATCCCTACGCAGCACCGGCGACACGGTTTCGTGAGTTACAGCCATCCGCGCTGGCGATACCAGAGCGTGCCGGCGAGCTCGTAGATCCATCCTGCAAATGCATAAATCCTGTCCCCAGGCACTCGCAAGGAGTGAACCGCAGTGGATCTCGAGTCACTGGAAACGCAGCTGACGACCACACCCGCTCGCTCGAACGCGGCGCACGCACGGCGAGTGTGGAGCGGTGACGTGACGACGATGACGCGCTTCCACCCTCTGGTGCGGAAAAGAGCGGCAGCGCGAGTCGCTTCGTCGCGCGTGCTGTGGGTAACTCCCGAAACGACCACCTTCGACATGGCACCGGGCGATAACGACACGATGCGCTCGTGATCGGCCTTCGATGTCAGCAGATGGCCATTCACGATGTAGGCCTCTCGCCCAAGGACGAGCAACGGCGCGATCCCACGGTTCAGGAGCTCCATGCCCTTGAGCAATCGGTCGGTAGCCTGCGGGAGGATCATCCCGTCGTCGTTGACGCCCGCAGACAGGACGACGATCGCGTCGACATGCTCTGGCAGCGGATCGTTGCGTATGAGCGACTGGGCCGGAGCGACGATGATCGGAGTGTACGCGACGATGAGAAGCACGAGGGAAAGCGCCAGCACGCCCACGACAAGCGCGGCCCGCCACCGCGTAGCGCCCAGGATCGCTCCGATGATTATCGCCGGCACCAGTCCATCGAGGCCGCCGACGTGAAACACCCAGGGAGCTCCAAGCGTTAAAAGAAGAAGCCAGAGCGCCACACCGAGGGCAGCGCCATTGGCCGCCCGCAGCCAGCGCGCACCGGGGGGACGTGCCGCAGGCTGCGTGGCAGCCGCAGGGGACGCTTCGTACATTTCCCTCTCGCGAGACACGGCTGCGCGCTCATTCACGATTGGAGTCGTCACGATGTACAAGCTAAGCCTGAGTCAAGCCCCCGCCGAGGGCATCTCCCGGGATCAGCTGCGTGAGCAGATCAAGCAGCAGGTTCAACAGGCGACAGCCCAGGCGCGTCAGGCGGTGAAAGATGCGCAACAGGCGGCGGCACAGGCCGGCAACATTCCCCCGCCAGGTCAGCCCGAAGCGCCTGTCGGGCCCGCCGGTGTGCCGGTCATCGCGGTGAGGTACATGCCCTGGGAGGCCGACATGCCGCCGCGAGTGAAGGACGTTTCAATCGCATTCTTCGTGATGCTGGCGGTGATCATCGTCGGGCTGCCGATCATGCGCGCGATCGGAAAGCGGATAGAGCGCGGCGGACCGGTCCAGACCCAGATCCCGCCGGAGATGCAGCAGCA
>JAHFCS010000334.1 GCA_023249395.1 Gemmatimonadota bacterium | reverse complement strand
CGTCGGTCTGGGCAAACTGTCCGTTGACCTGGTCCATCTCGAGGAGCTGATCGTAGGGCACGTTCGCCTCGGCGAGGAGGACGTTCATGTGACCCGGCATGCGTCCCGCGACGGGGTGAATTCCGTACTTGACATCCACGCCCCGCTTCTCGAGATCGGTGGCCAGCTCGCGGACGGTGTGCTGCGCCTCTGCCACCGCCAGCCCGTATCCGGGCACGATCACTACGCTGCGCGCGTATGCCAGCGCGATCGCCGTGTCTTCGGCGGTCGTCTGCCTCACGGTGCGCTGCGCTCCCGCCACCTGAACCGCCAAGCTGCCGCTCGTCGCGCCAAACGCGCCGAACAGAACGTTCGCCACCGAGCGATTCATCGCCGTGCTCATCAGCAGCGTCAGCAGCGTGCCCGATGCGCCGACAAGAACACCGGCGACCACGAGCATCTGATTGTGAAGCACGAAGCCGGTTAGCGCGGCAGCGAGCCCGGTGAGAGAGTTCAGTATCGAAATCACCACCGGCATGTCACCGCCGCCAATGGGAAGCACGAACATCGCCCCGAGGAGGAGCGCAGCCGCGAACAACATCCAGAGCGAGAAAGTGCTTCCGATCCCGAGCGAGATTGTCACCCCGAGCCAGGCCATCACGAGCAGGATCAACCCGTTCACCACGCGCTGAAGCGGAAATTGCAGCGGCTTTCCGGGCAGGATCTCCTGCAGCTTTCCGAACGCGATCAAACTGCCGGTGAACGAAATCGCCCCGATGGCCGTGCCGAGCACGATTGACGTCGCTTCGCCGGCGTCGACGCTCGCCGCGCCCGTCGAGCCGACAATTCGCAGATACTCGGCTACCGATACGAGCGCCGCTGTTCCGCCGCCCATTCCATTGAACAGCGCGACCATCTGCGGCATCGCGGTCATCTGCACGGTTCGCGCGAAGTAGATTCCTATCGCGGCGCCGATGATCATCCCGCCGGCGATGATCCAGAAGGAAATGATCTGACGGTCGATGAGTGTCGCGCTCAGCGCGACGGCCATTCCGATCGCGGCAAGCCGGTTGCCCGATCGTGCGGTGGCTGGAGAGCTGAGTCGCTTGAGTCCGAGAATGAACAGAACCGCTGCGACGATATAGGCGATCGCGATACCAGACGCGCGCGCGTCAAGCATCCTTCTTCTCCTTCTTCTCCTGCTTCTCCGGCTCGCGCTTGCGGAACATCTCGAGCATCCTGTCGGTCACGACGAATCCGCCGAACACGTTTGCAGCCCCGAAAACGACGGCGACGAAGCCCAGTATGCGGAGCAACGTCGTGTGCGCTGCTCCGGCGACGAGCATCGCGCCCAGAACAACTATGCCGTGAATCGCATTGGTGCCCGACATGAGCGGGGTGTGCAGCACCGAGGGGACCCTCGAAATGACCTCGAAGCCGACGAACATCGCCATTATGAAGACATAGATACCAAGTACGAGCTCCTGGCTCATGCTGACTCCCGCCTCACGGAGGCAAGTTTTTCACGAGTCGGTGCGTGGCGGATCTCGCCATTCGCAGTCATGCATACCGCGGTAATGATGTCATCGTCGAAGTTGAGCTCGAGCGCTCCCTTGGGCGTAAGCAGCGCCACGAGCGCCGAGACATTCTTCGCGTACATCTGGCTGGCGTGGAATGCGAGCTCGCTCGATATGTGGAGTGGGGCAATTATCGTCACCCGATTCCTTACCACAGTCTCACCGGGAACCGTCAGCTCACAGTTGCCGCCTTGTTCCCCAGCGAGGTCTACGATCACCGCGCCGGGCCGCATGGCGGCCACAGTAGCGGCCGTCACGAGTACGGGTGCGCGCTTCCCGGGTACGAGCGCTGTCGTGATTATCACATCGGCCTGGGCGGCGTGCTCGTGGATGAGCTGCTTCTCGCGCACTATGTGCTCGGCCGACAGCTCCTTCGCGTATCCGCCTTCGTCCTGTGCTGATTCCGATCCGACGTCGAGCTCGACGAACGTCGCGCCGAGACTCTGGACCTGTTCCTTCACTACTGGACGAGTGTCGAACGCTTCGACGACGGCCCCGATCCGTCGCGCCGTCGCGATCGCCTGCAGACCGGCAACGCCGGCCCCGATGACGAGCACCTTCGCCGGTCTGACCGTGCCCGCGGCCGTCATCAGCA
Organism: Gemmatimonadota bacterium; assembly: GCA_023249395.1. Taxonomy (GTDB): domain Bacteria; phylum Gemmatimonadota; class Gemmatimonadetes; order Gemmatimonadales; family Gemmatimonadaceae; genus UBA4720. The sequence continues at coordinate 1,446 of JAHFCS010000334.1, read as the reverse complement.
TCGGAAAGAATTTCTGAAGAGCGTTCGCGGCGATGAGAACAGCCTTGTATCCCGCAACGGTACTCTGCGACGAGAGGGCATCCATCATCTGTGCGCGCGTAGTGCGCGGAACGAGCTCCATGCTGAAGGCGGTAATCCTGCGCTCGGCCAGCCGCCGGAAGAGATCGGGATCACCTGCCGGCTGCAGGAGTCCGATCAGCAGGCTCTCCGGATTCATCAGGCTGACTTCATCCCGCCCGCCCGCCTCGCTCGTTATCGGCCGCTGGATCTTGAGCACCATGTCCGACGCGGCGTAGAGCGTTGCGGCGTCGTCGATCAGCTGTGCTCCCGCCGAGCGGTATGACTCGTCCTGAAATCCGGCTCGATCGCCGGCACCGCGCTCGACGAGAACTTTGTGTCCTGCCTTTATGAGCTGGGGAATTACGTCCGGTGTCAAAGCGACCCGCGTTTCCCCGCTCACAATCTCACGCGGTACTCCTATCTGCATCATTTCCTCGATTGACGTGATAAAATCGCGCGATTCTCTGCTGCTGCGGCGAACTACTGGCGAGAGCGTCCGGTCTGCCGTGCGGAAATAATACTCACGTCCGTAAGTCGGCGCGCCTGCGACGGGTTACAAATGCGTGGCGGATTGCACGACAGCTGGCATTTTGCGAGGTGATTGGGCGATCAGCGGTCGCCGGCGAAACGTGCCCAACCCATTGATCGTCAGATGTTTGACGTCGCAGGGACGGCAATGGCCCGGGTGCTGCCAATAGGTAGCACGGCGCTGGCCACCCCCCCAGCGCCACGCTTCCTCTTTTTCTTTGGCAAGGAGACAGAATGGTACGCAACAAGAAGGGCTTCACGTTGATCGAGCTTCTCATAGTCGTCGTCATCATCGGCATTCTTGCTGCGATTGCGATTCCGAAGTTCGCCAACACGAAAGAGAAGGCCTACCTCGCGTCGATGAAGGCCGATCTTCGCAACCTCGCGACCTATGAAGAGAGCTACGCGGCCGACAGCGCGGGCACCTACTTCTCGGGCAACGGCGCGGCGCAGGGCTTCACCGCATCGCAGAACGTGACGATGACGGCGACTGCCGTCGTTGGTCCGCCGGCCGGCTGGAGTGCAGTCGCGACGCACTCACTTACGACCAAGACCTGCAGCTCTTCGGTCAACGGTCTCATCAGCTGCACCTGATCAGCTTGATCAGCAGCTGAAACGCGAGCCCGCGGAGACCTCCTTCGCGGGCTCGTTTGCTTTCCAAATTGTTGTCGTCATCGCTCGGGCGTGCGCCATGCGGAATGCCCGATCGGTCGCGGAATGCGGTGGTTTACTTCGCGTCGACGCTTTCGGCACAAAGAGTCAACTCTATGCAGCGGCGCATGTTGAGAGTTCTTGTGTGAAGTGGCCTCGACCGTGCTTTAGTGAGGGCGAGAACGCGTTGGAACCCCCCCGGCGCAT
>JAHFCS010000333.1:2075-3612 GCA_023249395.1 Gemmatimonadota bacterium | reverse complement strand
TAGCGGCGTTCCACAATACTGAGCGTCGCATGGTCTCTCCATACCCCGTCCAGAATCCTCTCAGCAGGTTCAAGCGGCTCTTCCTTCAGGCGGAAGCGGTTGATCGCTCGATACTTCCGGACCCGACCGCGATGTCGCTGGCGACGGTCGGAATGAATGGGAGCCCATCTGTTCGGATTGTCCTGATGAAGGATGTCGATGAGGATGGATTCGTTTTTTACACGAATCTCGAGGGCAGAAAGGGAAGGGAGCTTCGCACCCATCCGGTTGCGGCGATATGCTTTCATTGGCCTTCGCTCGACGTGCAGGTGCGAGCCGAGGGTACGGTGACGCAGGTTGGTGACGACGAAGCGGATCGGTATTTCGCTACGCGGGCACGGGAAAGCCAGATCGGTGCCTGGGCGTCGATTCAGAGCCAGCCGATCGAGCAGGCCGACGACCTCACAAACCGCGTCGCCGAGTTCGAGAGGAAATTCGAGGGTAAGCCGGTCCCACGGCCGCCGTTCTGGTCGGGCTTCCGTTTGCGGGCGGAACGCATCGAGTTCTGGAAGAGCAGGCCGGGTCGTCTCCACGAGCGACATCTCTATACACGAAGCGGCGAAAGCTGGACAATGGAGACGCTCTATCCCTGACCATTAGGCGCTGCGAATTCTCCTGCGGTAGTCGGCGCGTCCTTCGCGGTTCCGTCGGAACCTGCGCTGATGCGCGCGTTTGGGCGACGGAGGACGACAAAGAGAGCAGGCAGGTAGCAGAAGGCCAATATCAATGGCTTCGTATGTTGTCGCTCGACAAATCCTTCATTCGTCAGGAATGCGCCCTGAAGGATGTAGCCGACGGAGGAAATGAGGGAAAGCGCCTGACATTCGCGTTTCGTTCGGCCAACCAACAGAAGTGGCAAGGTCTCGTACCATGCGGGCGTCGTTGGAATGCATCCAATCGCCACCAGCAGCCGGGCCTCCGGCGATCGCCACCGGAGAAGGGCGAGCAAGATGAACGGACCGCCGAGCCAGCTGATCGCAGGGGTGAACTCATTCGGCTGCACTGCGTGAAGCCATTCCAGCGGCCAAGTTGGGAGCAAGGCAAGACTAATGGCCAGCAGCGCGAGCGAACCGAGGAGGCTCGACGTGACGACGCGGCGAGAGCTTGTCCCGACGACTACTGCGAGACCGAGCGTCGGCTTTGCGGACAGCATCCACGCGAGCCACGGCAGGAGGAACGCGGCACAGAAGATCGGCGACCACTGCGCTGCTCTGGCGGAAACGATGAACGCAGCGGAAGGCAGAATCCAGATGCGCTCCCATCCCTTCTCTGTGAGGCCGTATGTCAGGAGCGCGGCTGAGATCCAGACGAAAATGAGAGTGGCCGCGAGCTCCGGAAGCAGAGCGAGCGGCAACACGGCCGCCATGCTGGTGGCGGGGTAGTTTAGCCCAAACCAGCTGAACGCGAGCCCGGGGCCGACCAACGGGTATGGATCAATCCCGTGCAGCAATGAACGTGCGCCGAACCAGACAACTCCGAAATCGCTGTGGCGCCCTTG
>JAHFCS010000333.1:0-2065 GCA_023249395.1 Gemmatimonadota bacterium | reverse complement strand
TGCGTCCGAACGAGCTCAGCATACGAAAAGAGCGATGCAATCGAAGCGACGAGGATTGCGACGCCAATGCGGGTCTTATTGCGGCTCATGCGCGCCAATGTAGACTCCATGGCAACAAAGGACATATGACCGCGACTGAAATCTCGGCTGGCCGCGGGAACCCGGAGGGTTTCCCATGGGGATCCAACATACCGTCGCGGAAACAGCGGCTGCTCGTGGCAATCTTCATTGCGATAGTCTTCGGAGGAGCGCTTTACGCCTACCAGGCGAAGTCCGGGAAGGAACGTTCCGACTTCAGTCAGGCGCTGTTCGGTGCCCGCGCCCTGTTGCACGGAGCAGATCCCTATAAGCTGGTCGGTCCCGGGCGCGTTTACGAATCAGACTGGCCTGTGATGTATCCGGCAACGACGTATGTCGCGTCGCTTCCTTTTGTTCCGCTTTCCGATCGCGCCGCGGCCGCACTCTTCGTCGCGATCTCGGCGTTTCTCCTCGCATATGGGAGCTCATCCGATAGCTGGCACAGGCTTCCGATGTTCGCGTCGATAGCGTTCACGGCATCTGTCCAGTACGCGCAGTGGTCAATCCTGATGAGCGCGATGCTATTCCTGCCGTGGCTCGCGATTTTCGCGGCGGTCAAGCCGCAGTCTGCGCTTCCCGTGCTCATCGCATCACCGTCGGGGCGAGCGCTGCGAGCCGCGGCGGCGGGCAGCGCGGTACTCTTCGTGGGGAGTCTCGTATTCTTTCCCGGATGGCCTCTCGAATGGTTCGCCGTCATTCGATCGGGCGAGCAGTTGCGGGCGCCCATTCTGCGGCTTGGCGGACTCTTCATCTCATTCGTTCTCCTGCGGTGGCGCCGGCCCGAAGCGTGGCTTGTTTTTGCATTGGCGTGGATGCCACAAAGCTGGGCCTGGTACAATACGCTGATGCTGCTGACCATCGCGACGACGTACCGGGAGGCGTGCGTACTCTCTCTTGTTTCATCACTCGGCGCAATAACGACCGCATACGTCGTTCATGATTCGTCGCCCGCGTCGTATCCGACGTGGGGAGCGGCGATGGTTGCCTTCGCGTATCTCCCAGCGACGATCTCCATTCTTCGGCGGCCGAACGTACGAGAGCGCGCGCCATGGGACACGCGGGCGGTACCGCAGCGGGACGCGTTTCGGTAAACTGTCAACATGACGATGACCCGTGAGCCACCGGCGGCGACAGCCGGTGATGAAAGCGAGCGATGGACCATCGAGTCGGCCCGCACGCTTTACAACATCGAAGGCTGGGGCATCGGCTACTTCGACATCAGTGACAGCGGGCACGTTGTCGTCCGTCCCGATTTCGACGAGCCATCGCGCGAGCTGGATCTGTTCGAGCTCGCCAACGATCTCGAAGCGCAGGGTGTGGGCCTTCCGCTGCTGCTTCGCTTTTCCGACATCCTCCGCTCGCGCATCGAATCGCTGAACGCGCGGTTTGCCCGCGCGATGAAGGAGTACGACTACACCGGCGCCTACACGACCGTCTACCCGATCAAGGTGAATCAGCAGCGCCACGTCGTCGAGGAGATAGTCGAGTTCGGCAAGACGTCGAGTGTCGGCCTCGAGTGCGGAAGCAAGCCGGAGCTGCAGGCGGTGCTCGGTCTCGCCGAGCACACGGATCATCTCATCGTCTGCAACGGCTACAAGGACGAGGAGTTCATGCGCTTGGCGCTGATGGGGCAGAAGCTCGGCCACCAGGTGTTCATCGTGCTCGAGCAGCTGAGCGAGGTGGATGTACTGCTGCAGGTCGCCGACGAGCTCGGCGTCAATCCCACTGCGGGAGTTCGGATCAAGCTTCACTCGGAAGGCTCGGGGCGCTGGGCGAAGAGCGGCGGAGAGAAGTCGAAGTTCGGGCTGAGCACAGCGCAGCTCGTGAAGCTGGTGGACAGGCTCCAGGAGATCGGACGGCTGGACATTCTCAAGTTGATCCACTTCCACCTCGGATCGCAGATCACCGATATCCGCTATATCAAGGCGGGTCTCCAGGAGATATCGCGGTACTACGCCGAGCTTCGCTCGATGGGTGTGGACGTGAC
>JAHFCS010000332.1 GCA_023249395.1 Gemmatimonadota bacterium | reverse complement strand
CCTCGAGCTGGGGGCGCCCCAGAAAGACGCTGTTGATCCCGGCCAACCGGAAGAGCTCAAGGATGCTGCCAGTCGCACCTACACGCGTTCGGTTGCACTTACGAGGGACGTCATCAACTCTGTACGGCTTGGACGCGCGCCGAGCATCAAGAAAATCAAGCGGGTTGTGCAGGGCATCGTAGATCAGATCCTGAACGAGGAAACTTCACTGATCGGGCTCACTGCAATCCGGGATTACGACGAGTACACCTTCACCCACAGCGTGAACGTCTGCATCTTCGCCGTTGCGCTCGGCCGTCGTCTCGGGATGACGAAGCTCCAGCTGTTCGATCTCGGTCTTTCGGCGCTGATGCACGACATCGGCAAGTCGCGGATCCCGGTCGGGTTACTGAGGAAATCGGAAGATCTCTCCGATGAGGAGTGGCGTGGCATCACCGCACATCCGTGGCTCGGCGTACTCGTCCTCTTCCAGCTCAAGGGGCAGCAGGAGGAGGTGACGTACCGGGCGATGACGGTCGCGTACGAACACCACATGCGGGGCGATCTGAGCGGATACCCGCAGGTGATCCGGCCGCGCACGCTGAGCATGACGAGCAAGATCGTTGCGGTCGCCGATGGCTACGACGCCGCTACTTCACGCCGCGCCTACCAGACGATTCCGTATCCTCCGTCGGCAGTGCTCCAGGAGATGCGCGACAATCCAAGACGGGGGATGGATGCGGTCATCGTGAAGGCGTTCATCAATCTTCTCGGCATCTATCCTGTTGGGACTCTTGTCGTGCTCGATACATTCGAGCTGGCGGTCGTGTCGGCCGCGAATCCGAGTTTTGATGCCCTGTCACGGCCCATGGTGAGGATCATCAGCGATGCTCACGGGAACATGGTCGTTCCGCCGCTCGAGGTTGACCTTGCGCAGGTTAACGGCAACGGCGACTATCCTCGAACGATCATCAAGACGGCGGATCCGGACAGGTATGGCATCAACATTGGCGATTATATCGTCTAATCGCATCGACCAGCGATTCGCGCTGCTGAAGGCGACGGGAAGAAAGGCACTCGTCTGCTACGTAACAGCTGGATATCCGGACACCGATCAGTCGCTCGCTCTCCTCCGCGGCCTCGAGGGAGAAGGCGCGGACATCATCGAGATCGGTGTCCCTTTTTCCGACCCGATCGCAGACGGCCCCGTGATCCAGGGGAGCTCGATGCGCGCCCTCGAGCTGGGTATGACTTTCGAGCGGACACTCGAACTCGTCTCGAAGGCGAATGTCAACATTCCAGTCGTGATGTTCAGCTATCTCAACCCGCTTTTGGCCGGGGGGCAGAATTGCCTGCGGCGGGCCGCGCAGGCGGGAGTGGACGGAGTCCTCGTCACCGATCTTCCACTCGGCGCGGATCCTGATCGGGAAGCATGGTTGGGCGAGAGCGAGCTCGCTTTCGTCCGTCTCGTCGCGCCGACGACTCCAGTGGCCAGGATGCGCGAGATCTCGAGTCACGGCAGTGGCTTTGTGTATCTCATCAGCCGGCTCGGGGTGACTGGAATGCAGGAGGAGATTTCCGCCGAGCTCGCGCCGACTGTCGCGCTCCTGCGCAGCGCGACTCAGCTTCCCATCTGCGTAGGATTTGGCATCTCGAACGCTCGACAGGCGGCCGAAGTTGCCCGTCTGGCCGACGGCGTCGTGGTCGGGAGTGCGCTCGTGCAGGCGTCCGCGGCTGGCCTCACGGATGCGCTTGCGCTGACCGCTTCTCTCCGCGCGGCGCTCAACAGCTAGAGACGTGAGGAACATGCATGTCGTAACGCTCAGGTCGATGGCCTTTCACACGCACATCGGAGTCCTCCCGCACGAGGCGGAGATCGCCCAGTCCATCGAGGTCGATCTCTCGGTGTGGATCTCGCGGCCGCCCGGCGCTCACGGCAGCGAGGGAATCGTGGACTACCGCGAGCTCTACGATCTCGTCGCCGGCGTCGTACACGACGGGCACATTCACTATCTCGAGAATCTGGTCGAGCGCGTTGCTGACGTGGCGCTCGGCATCGCTCTGGTCAGGCGCGTTCGCGTCACGGTCCGCAAGCCGCATGTTGCTCTGCCCGGTCCACTCGCATATGCCGAAGTCTCAATCGAGAAATCCGCCGATGCGTGAGATCGCTTACATTGCCCTCGGCTCGAACATCGGCGATCGGGAGATGACGCTGGCTCGCGCGCGAACGGCGATTGCCAACATCCGGGGAACCAGAGTGCTGGCTGAGAGTGCCATTGAAGAGACTGAACCTCTCGGGTCCGTTCCGCAGGGCCCATATCTGAACCAGATGGTCGCAATAGAGACCGAGCTTGCGCCGCGCGCGCTTCTCTCTGCCCTTCAGCGAATCGAGCGTGCCGCGGGGCGCGTCCGATCCCTGCGCTGGGCGCCGAGAACGCTCGATCTGGACATTGTGGCGATCGAAGGAACGGAGATTTCGGACGGCGTCCTCACCGTGCCGCACCCCGAGCTTCCGAATCGCGACTTCTGGCAGCGTGAGCTCGAAGAGCTGAGGACGGTACGCCATGGCTGATACCGCCACAGGAAAGCGGGTAACGCTCCGCGACATCGCGCGTCTCAAGCGCGACGGCGAGAAGCTCGTCGTGGTCACGGCGTATGACGTTCTCTTCGCTCGCGTGGTGGATGATGCAGGCGTGGACATCGTCCTCGTTGGCGACTCCGTCGGAAACGTCGTCGCAGGGCTCGATTCAACGCTGCCGGTCAAGCTCGACCAAATGATCTATCACGGCGCCGCGGTGCGCCGCGGGCTGAAGCGCGCATTCCTGGTCGTCGACATGCCTTTTCTCACTTACCAGGCGAGCATCGAGCGCGCGATTCTCAATTGCGGCCGCGTCCTTCAGGAGACTGGCGCCGACGCGGTGAAAGTCGAGGGCGGAAGCGCGCAGATGGTGGAGACAGTCGCTGTCCTGACCCGAACCGGCATTCCTGTGATGGCTCATCTCGGATTCACTCCGCAATCGGTCCGGACGCTGGGCATGCGAATTCAGGGGAGAGAAGAGGGGAGCGCCGACAGGCTGGTGAGCGAGGCGCGCGCGCTGGAGCACGCCGGGGCGTTCGCACTCGTTCTCGAGCTCCTGCCATCGAATGTCGCTCGGCAGATAACTTCCGCGGTCAGCATTCCGACAATCGGCATCGGCGCCGGTCCGGATTGCGATGGCCAGGTCCTCGTTCTTCCGGACCTGCTTGGACTGAACGACGGGTTCGCACCGAAATTCCTCAAGCGCTATGCGAATCTCGCTGCGACTGCACGGGACGCAGTCGCGAAATACGCGGCGGAGGTCAGGTCGGGCGAGTATCCGGATGCCGAGCACAGCAATTAGCTCGCTCGAGGTCTCGAGCATCGCCGACGTGCGTGCCGCGGTTGCGAAAGCGCGCGGTGATGGCGCACGCGTCGCCTTCGTTCCGACGATGGGCGCGCTGCACCGCGGTCATCTGAGCCTCGTCGAGCGTGCTCGTGCTGAAGCCGACGCAGTCGTGATGAGCATCTTCGTCAATCAACTCCAGTTCGGACCGTCGGAGGATTTCACTCGTTATCCGAGGCCCATCGAGCAGGATACGCGTCTCGCAGCCGAGGC
>JAHFCS010000331.1 GCA_023249395.1 Gemmatimonadota bacterium | reverse complement strand
GCTTCCCAGCAGGGCCCGGAGATCGTTAAGCGAGGTGTTATTCACGGCGAGGGTCAAAGTGCGGGAACGCAGCCGTGCCCGCAACCCGTTGCCATCGCTGTAGGTGATCTCGAGGGGTGCCGTTCCAGGGAACGACTCGGCGATCGCCCGCAGGTCGCGGATGAGCTGGGGGTCCAGCGTCGGGTCCTTTGTGAGCTCGATCGAAATCATCACCTGTCCGTTCGCACGCAGCTCGGCGAGCGGCTGTATCTCTTCGACGACGAAAGTGGGATTGTCGGAAGCCTGATCGCGGCGCAGGTAGGCACCGGTCACAAGCATCGGGATATCCGTCTTCACACGGTCCGCGCGAACGTTCCACTTCTCGGGGAACACCGTTACTTCTGCGGACCCCGAGAAATCCTCGATTGTCAGTCGTGCAAACTCCGATCCTGAGCGCTTGCTGATCTGCCGCTTGATTGCGGTTACGACGACGGCGAGGGTCATCGGCTCTGAATTCCAGGCTCCGAGGTTGGACACCTTGTGCGTCGCAAACAGCTCGCACTCAGTCCTGAACGGCTCCAGCGGATGCCCGGAGGTGTAAAAGCCGAGAGCCTCCTTTTCCTTGGCGAGCCGCTCCGTCTCGGGCCATGGTGCGACGTTAGGCAGCGTCAGCGACGCGTGTGGCCTGAGATCGCCGAGCGTTGGCCCGCCGAACATCGACACCTGACCCGACGCCGCTTCCTCCTGCTGGAGCGACGCCTCGCGCAGTGCCTGGTCGAGAACCGCGGCCTGCTGCGCGCGGTGGCCACCGACCGCATCCAGTGCGCCCGCCTGGATCAGCGCGTCAAAGACGCGCTTGTTGCAGACTCTGAGGTCGACGCGGTCGGCGAGATCGAACAGCGACGTGAATGGTCCGCCCGCACGCGCGGCGATGATGGATTCGATCGCCGAGCGGCCGACGTTGCGGACGGCGCCAAGCCCGAAGCGAATCCGCTTCTCCCCGATGACGGTGAACTTGTAGCCGGACTCGTTGACGTCGGGGGGCAGAACTTCGATCCCGATGTCGCGTGCTTCGCTGATGTACTTGACGACGTTGTCGGTCTCGCCGATCTGCGACGAGAGAAGCGCCGCCATGAAGTCCGCGGGAAAGTGGATCTTGAGCCACGCGGTCTGGTAGGCGATGATCGAGTACGCGACCGAGTGCGCCTTCGGGAAGCCGTAACGGCCGAAGGTCTCCAGCTGCGCGGCGATCTCGGCGATGATTCCCCGGTCGTAGCCACGGGCCACCGACTTCTCGACGAACTTGCCGAGCTGCTGGCGGATGAGGACGGGATCCTTCTTCCCCACGGCCTTGCGGAGCACATCGGCTTCGGCGAGCGAGATGCCCGCCAGCTTCTGCGCGACGCGCATCACCTGCTCCTGATAGGTGATGACCCCGTACGTGGTATCGAGAATCTCGCGCAGCTCGGGGAGGAGGTAGGTAACCGGCTCCTCGCCTTTCTTTCGCCTGCAATAGACCTTGTGCATTCCGGCGTCGAGCGGGCCGGGGCGCATCAGCGCGTTCGAGGCAACGAGGTCGTCGAAGCGGTCGCAGCGCATGTTACGCACCATGTCAGTCGCCAGCGGCGACTCGAACTGAAACACTCCCGCCGTCTTTCCCGCGCGCAGCATCCGGTAGACTTGCGCGTCGTCGAGCGGGAGCGTGTCGAGATCGGGCGCGGCGCCGGTGCGATCGCGAATGGATGCCAGCGCGTCGTTGATGATGGTGAGCGTCGTGAGGCCGAGGAAGTCCATCTTGAGCATCCCGACCTTCTCGAGCGCATTCATGTCGTACTGCGTGACGACGATGCCCTCTTCGCCGTTCGCGCCGGCGCCGCGTGAGCTCTGCGTGCAGATCGGGACGTAGTCGTCGAGTGGTCCCGGAGCGATTACCACCCCCGCGGCGTGGACACCGGCGTGACGTGAGAGTCCCTCGAGCGCGATCGCGAAGTCGAGCAGCTCGCGGTAGCGCTCCTCGTCGTGGTAGAGCTTCTTCACCTCCGGCACGCGGTCGATCGCTTCGCGGACCGTGAGCGAGTAGTTCGGCGAGTTCGGGATCAGCTTCGCCAGAGCGTCGGTCTCCGCGGGCGTGAAGCCAAGCGTGCGGCCGACGTCCTTCACCGCCGCGCGCGACTTGAGCGTCCCGAAGGTGATGATCTGTCCCACCGAGTCGCGACCGTATTTCTCGCGGACGTAGTCGATCACCTCGCCGCGGCGCTCCATGCAGAAATCAACGTCGATGTCGGGCATCGACACGCGCTCCGGATTCAGGAAGCGCTCGAAGAGAAGATCGAAGCGGAGCGGACACAGATTGGTGATTTTCAGCGAGTAGGCGACGATCGACCCGGCCGACGATCCGCGTCCGGGTCCTACGGGAATTCCCTTTTCCCGCGCTGCGCGAATGAAGTCCTCGACGATCAGGAAGTAGCCGGCATAGCCCGTCTTGGTTATGACGCCGAGCTCGTAGTCGAGCCGCTGGCGAACGTCATCGGGCAGCGGATCGCCGTACCGCTCCCGCGCGCCGGCCTCGGCGAGCTTGACGAGCAGTGAATTTTCACTTTCCGCGCCGGGCGGGAGAGGAAAGGCGGGGACCTGGTACTGCTTCGACAGCTCGATGCCCGCTTCTTCGCCGACGCGAAGAGTATTCTCGAGAACATCGGGACGATCAGGAAAGGCGGCCCTTATCTCGTCGGCATGCTTGAAGTACAGGCCTTCGTTGTACCGCATCCGGTCGTTCGACGTGTAATCCTTGCCGAGGCCGATACAGAGCAGAATGTCGTGGGCCTCGTGGTCCTCGGCCCGCAGGAAATGCGAGTCGTTGGTCGCGACGACGGGAATGCCGAGCTCCTCGGCCAGGCGGAAGACGCGGGTATTGAGCTCCGCCTGGTTCTCAGTCTCGTGCGCCTGCACTTCGAGGTAGTAGTCCTTGAAGGTATTGGCATACCAGGATGCTGCCTCGCGTGCTCCGTCCCAGTTATCGGCGAGAAGGTGCTGCGCGACTTCGCCGGCCATGCACGCCGAGGAGACGACTATCCCTTCGCGGTAGCGTGCGAGAAGCTCTCGGTCGACGCGCGGCCGCGAGTAGAATCCCTCGGTGTAGGCGAGCGAAGAGAGCTTGACCAGGTTCTTGTAGCCGGTGTTGTTCTTTGCGAGGAGAATCAGATGGTAGTATGGCTTCCGGTTTCCTTTGCGCTCCTTGTTCCGGCGATCACCCGGGGCGACGTACGCCTCCATGCCGATGATCGGCTTGATGCCGGCCTGTCGCGCCTTTTCCTGGAACTCCCAGGCGGCGTGCAGGTTTCCGTGATCCGTGATGGCGAGGGCGGGCTGCTCGAATTCGAGCGCCCGGGCGATCAGGTCATCGATGCGGTTCGCGCCGTCGAGGAGGGAATACTCTGAGTGGCAGTGGAGATGAACGAAGGACACCTGAGAAGAATATCCGAACCATCAGTCGTGCGATAGCGGTTGCTAGGCAGGGGGGCGCAACGACCCATCCAGTATGCGCGTCGTGAGTGTCCAGTTTTTCAGTTGGCCCGTTCGTCCGTGTCATTAGCGGGCGACGGGATGACGGGGAACTCAAAACGCGCATACTGGATGGG
>JAHFCS010000330.1 GCA_023249395.1 Gemmatimonadota bacterium | reverse complement strand
TGCCCAGTCCACGTGGTACGTGCTCACCACCCGCACGCGATAGCCAGCCGACGCGAGCGTATCTGCCACCTTGATCATCCTCGGCGAAGTCGAGAGATGACCAGCGGTGACCACGCATACGCGGAGCCGACCTTCAATGTCTTGCGTGCTGTCCATGACCGGCTGAAATCAGTTCGATGATCAATCAGCCGCGACGACCCGGGAGCTGTCGGATTTCATGATCCGCTGAAAATGGAGCTGTAGAGTACGGCGTAATCTCGGGCGACATCGTCCATGTGCGTCCGCCCTCGAGCCGGCATTGAGCGGATGCCGAGGATGAAGCGAAGGCTTTCTGTGCTGCTCACGCCACCGCGGGGGTGTTCTCTGCCAGAACTTCGCGGTACATCATGAGATAATCCTCGGTGATGCGGCTCATGGTGCGGGGCAGCGGAACGCGCCTGCGCCAGGAGTCGATTGTGTCTGCCGGATGCTCGACGATTCGCTGAATTGTCCGCGCGATCGAGGGCCAGTCGCCGGGCTCGAGCAACAGTCCGTCTACGCCATGGCGGATCAGCTCGGGCATGGCACCGATTGTCGTTCCGATCACCGGAGTTCCCGCGGCAAAGGCTTCGCTGACAACCGTCGGTCCGTTCTCGAACCAGATTGACGGTACCCAGAGCACGTCAAACGAAGCCATCGCTCGCGAAATGTCAGCGCCGGCGATGGGCGCCTCAATCGTCAATCTGGGATCGTCGCCGGCGATCTCTCGCAGCCGCGCGACTGTCCGAGCGGTCTCGCTGTCCGCGACGCGTCCGTGCATCGCGACAGTGAACTTCAACGAGCGGGGAAGGCTCCTCACCGCTCGCGCGAGATCCAGAACTCCTTTGATCTCGGTGAACCTTCCGACATAGCCGATCCTTATTGGAGAACCGGTCGGCACCAGGTCGGGCATCGGCTTGCGCTCAGCGTTTTCGTGGCTCGTGCCGAGATAATTGAGGCTCAGCTTCCCGGCGGGACCACCGTTTGCAATAGCCATGTCCAGGGCCGTTCTGTTGAGAAAAACGAATCTGTCCAGCAGCGACATCAGCTCCGACTGCTTTCGCTGATTGTGATATATGAGATCGGTCATCAACAACGACGTAGTCGCCTTACCCTCCGGGAGAGCCAGCGCTGACCCTCGGAAAGCAAAGCCCGCAAGACCGACGGCCGCGGCCAGCGGCCGGCTCAGCCCTCGATGCTGAAGCTCGCACGACGCGCACTTGAGAGGACGGCAGATTCCATCGCACGCGGTGGTCCCCCATCGCATAAGCGTCCCTCGCTGGCAGATGAATCCGAGGCTGGCGAGATGGTTGGTCGCAACGACGGCGGTGGAATATTCCTTCGCTGTTCTCACTTCGTCCACCCCGAGACCTGCGAGAAAAGTGTGGAAGTGGACTATGTCGGGGCGCAGCGAGCGGACGATCTCGTCGAACTCCTTCCCGCCCCGCACGCGCGTCCGCCCCTGCGCCTCGGCACGAGTCAAAACTGATGGGATGGGATATCGAAAAACGGGTATGCTTTGGTGGATATAAGTTTCAGTCTCGTGCGCTCCCGCCAATGGCGCGACCACGGTGCAGTTCTGGCCCGCCGCGTTGAGCCGCCCAGCGAGCGACGCGACATACACCTCGGTTCCCCCGAGACTCTCGGGGAAGTACCAGCCGAGGGCGTGAACAATGTTCATCGTGCGTGCTGGTGACAAAATACCATCGGTCTATCTACTATGAATGCCCATTGCAGCGACACTGCGCTAGATCTCGATTCGCCGGCAGAAACGCGGGTCGAAAGGGTTAATCCGGCGACGCGTCCTTTGGTAAAGGCCTCGCGCGCGCCGCGCACCTGCTTGCAGGAGTGAAGGGAGAGAGGCGTAAACTGACCGGGCGAAACCGCGGCTGGGCCGCTGAGAATTACTAGGCGTCCACAAAACCACGTAGTCACTCTGCTGGGGTGGCTGGAGAAAAGGTTCCACCGCCGCGATCTTCTCAGCGATCATCATGAAAGAGGTAGGATTCGCATTTACGAGATCCATGCGACCCCTCACTCTCTCGGGATCGCTCACCTCGTACCAAGGCGCCGATGAAATACACTCGGAAACGAACATCCTCTTCACACTGAATCCATTTGCTGAAGAAAAGATCCGAAAGTACAGCTCGATGCTGAATTGGTAGAATCCGTGGCCGCCGAAATTGTTTGTGGGACTCACGCAGATGAAGTGGCCTCCCGTTTCGACCATCTGCATGCAGTTGCCTATGGCGACCGGGAAATTGAACACATGCTCGAGAGTACCACAGTCGATCACGGCGGAATAGCGGTTCCTGAACCGGCCGTCGATCGGGAGGTTGAAGTCCACTTCGCGCGTCGCGTGCTCGTAGTCTGAGGCATCGAACGACTCGATGTCCCGGGCACCGAGAATCTCGAAAAGGGGCTCGGCGTAGCCGTTTCCGCGGCGCATCAGGTCTCCCGCTTCATCCCGGGTCAAGGCGTAGCCATGCGCTCTCAACACCCGTCTCAGGTTTTTTTCGCTGAGGTAAAGTGCCTGTCTGCCAATCGTCGCGGTTCTCTCGAAAGAAACTCCGCAGTTTCTGGCATGGAACAATAACCGCGCTGCGTGAACGTCTATTCCCATTGGACCATGCCATAATCGTCACGGCTCGCGACTCCATACCCGCCAAGGACATCTCCATATACCTGGAAGTAGTCATGACCGCAGGTGTGCGCGTAGTTCATATTCTCGCGGAAGAGAGAAGGGGTGTCTGTACCGGGCATCGTAGGCAGGATCTGTTGTTGCACCGGAAGTCGTCAACGGCCCCAGCGCGGATCCGGCTAAGGGGCCCGCCTGAGATGACTGGAGGAATCATGATAGCGAAGTAACACGTATTGCCGAGTGGAATCCAGTCTGGCCCGGGGCCGCCTTCGGGCACAGGTTCGCTACGATCGCTTTCGCGCCTCGAGCTGCAAACTGGTTCTGAACGGCCAGCTTAATCGAGTCGGTTGCAGCCCAATAGTGCGGCGCCTCTGCTTAAGGAATCCGTCGCGCCGCGAGACCGGCCTGCGGTGCTGCGATGAGGAGATCGTGTCCGATCGGGACGAGTCGCTTCGAGAGACCAGAGACGTACGTCTCGGTTCCACCCAGATTCTCGGGATAATACCAACTGAGCACCTGGACAATTCTCATCCAGCCGTTCCGGACATCTTGCTTGTGTCGCTGGCCTCGGCCGGCTCGTAGATCGACCAATCAGGCACAACAAACTCTCCTTCCGGCGTAAGTGGTGTGCCAGTCAGAATCCCTCGACGTGGGCGGCGCACGTACCTCAGGAGGTTCGCTGTCGAGAGTCCGGACGCCTTGTGGCGAAGAAGCGCATTGCGCCATCGGCCGGCGCGTATGTCTTCCGCCAGCGCCCGCGCAAACCTAACAACAACCGTTCGCTTCGCCCGTTCGCGTTCCGCAGGCAGAAGCGGGCACTCAGCGGCGGTGAGCGCCTTCCACTCCTCGGCCGTAATCTGCATGTAATTGGCGGCGGAACCCGGGCTCTGCTGCTCCTGTCCGGGATGAATCCGATACCAGAACAAGTCACCTGGGAGAGTCAGAACATTGACCCGTGCGCAGACGTACA
>JAHFCS010000329.1 GCA_023249395.1 Gemmatimonadota bacterium | reverse complement strand
GCCGTGGCGAGCGGCAACGCGGGTAGCGCGTTAGGGGCGGCAATGGCGGCATGGCAGCTCGAGTCGATTCCACCTCGGACACCTGCCGAGAACCATACGATACAGAGCGCCGCCCTTGGGCCCGCCTACACATCGGCGGAGATTCGCGAGTTTCTGGATCGATTTGATCTGCCCTATGAGCCTCTGGGCGCGCTCAGTGTGGCTCCCATGGTCGCCGGCCTCGTCGCGGACGGAAAGCTTGTGGGACTCCTCCAAGGTGGGATGGAATTTGGCCCAAGAGCGGTGGGCCACCGCTCCATCCTTGGAGATCCGAGGGGACAGGACACGACAATACCTCGCGCCTACGCCGTCCTTCGAGAGAGAACGGAGGACTGGCTGAAGGGAAACGGCGGCGCCAGCCATCTGCTGGTTGACGAACGGGTTCATCCGGTTCTGCACGCGATTCTTTCTGCGTTCGAACGAGTGACCGGCGTGCCGGTGATTGTCAACGCGCCGTTCAGCTTTGCAGGCGAACCGATTGTGTGCTCGCCGATCGACGCATACCGGTGCATGATGCGCACCGAGCTCGACTGCATCGTCATGGAAAACGTGCTCGTCTGGCGTCGCGAGCAGCCCGCGGCATGACGGAACATCCGTGAATCCCCCTATCGAGCTCGGCTCCATCCGTCTCCGCGACGATCAGCCATTTGTGATCGCCGAAGCCGGCGTCAATCACGAGAATAGCCTCGACACGGCGTATCAGATGGTCGAACAAGCGGCGGCGTCCGGCGCCGACGCCATCAAATTTCAGAGCTACAAAGCCGAGACGTTGGCTGCCAGGCACAGCCCGGCGTATTGGGACCTGACGGCAGAACCGGCCCAATCCCAATATGAACTGTTCAAGAAGCACGACCACTTCACCGGCAGCGATTACGAACGGCTCGCGCGCCGTGCGGCGGAGTGCGGCATCGTGTTCATGAGCACTCCCTTCGACACGCACTTCGCCGACCTGTTGGCCCCGCTCATGCCTGCCTTCAAGATCGCGTCGGCCGACCTGACCAACATTCCGCTGATCCAGCACTGCGCCAGAAAAGGCAAACCGATGATTCTGTCGGTGGGTGCGGCCACCGAGGAAGAGGTGGACGACGCGCTGCAGGCCGTGCGCGGGACGGGGAACCGGGACATCGCCCTTCTGCACTGCATCCTGTCGTATCCGTGCCGGCCGGAGGATGCCAACCTCAATGGGATTCGCTATCTCGCACGCCGATACCCCGATCTGCCGATTGGCTATTCGGACCATGTGCCGCCCGATGCCGGCATGCTCATTCCGCTTGCCGCATGGCTGCTCGGCGCGCGCATCATTGAGAAGCATTTCACCTTGGACAAGTCACTTCCCGGGAACGATCATTATCACGCGATGGATCCCGGCGATCTTCGCCGCCTTCGTCAAAGCTGCGGCTATGTCGCGTCGTCGTTGGGCGATGACGTGAAGCGGGTGTGGCCCTGTGAGATGGAAGCCAGGCGCCAGGCGAGGCGGAGTCTGGTGGCCGCCAGGCCTATTCACAAGGGTCAGACCGCGACCGATGATGCGATTGCGATCAAGCGTCCGGGGACCGGCATCGCACCGGCCGCCAAGGAGATACTGATCGGGAGAACAGCGCTGAAGGACATTGAATCGGATGAGATCCTCCAGTGGAACATGTTCTCAGGGTCGTCGTCTGAGGCTGATTTGCCATGAGACCGCTCAAGATTTATCTGGCCGATCTCACGTACACGACGCTGTCGCTCGCAACGGAGGCGTTCCCGCTCAATATCGGCTTCGTGGGCGCGTTCTGCAAGGCACGCTTCGGAAGCGACGTCGAGATCACCCCCTTCAAGTACATCGACGACCTGGACGACGCGCTTCATCGCTCCGCACCCGACGTCCTCGGCATGAGCAATTACCCGTGGAACCACCACGTCGGGATCGAGTTTTTCAGGATGATGCGGGAGATCTCGCCGCCGACGGTCTGCGTCATGGGTGGACCGAACATTCCGCTCGACGATAACCTGCGTACGCGTTACCTCCTGACAGAGCCGGAGATCGACTTCTACGCCTACCTCGAGGGCGAAGAGCCCTTTTCCAATCTTGTCGCTCGGATCTTCGACGTGGGCCTCGACAAGGACACGCTCAAGCGGGAGCCCGTACCGGGGATGGTGCACCGCGTGAGCGACGGCGAAGTGATGAAGGGCTTGTTTCTTTCGCGGCGAAGGAACCTCGACGAGATCCCCTCGCCTTACCTGACCGGTTTTCTCGACAGGTTCTTCGATGGCCGGCTCTCGCCGCTGCTCGAGACGAACCGGGGCTGCCCGTTTGCGTGCACGTTCTGCCACGAGGGGAACGACCTCATCACCAAGGTCAACTACTTCAGCGTGGACCGCGTCAAGGCCGAGCTCGATTACGTCGTGGATCACGTTCGGGAGCCGGTCCATAACCTGATGTTTGCCGATCCCAATTTCGCCATGTACGAGCGGGATTACGAGATTTGCGACTACATCGCGGCGCTCCAGAGGAAGCACAACTGGCCGACGAATATTTTCGCGTCCACCGGCAAGAACAAGAAAGAGCGCATCGCCGCCGCGCTCCGCACGCTGCGGGGGACGATGACGCTGTGGATGTCGGTGCAGTCGATGGACGAGGTCGTCCTCAAGGAGATCAAGCGGGACAACATCAGCATCGACACGATGATGAGCCTGCCCCAGGTCTTCGAAGAATTCGGCGTGCCAACCTACTCCGAGCTGATCCTCGCCCTGCCGGGCGAGACGTACGAGAGCCACGTTCGATCGGTGGCACAGGTGGTGGAGGCGGGCATCGACACGGTCTCGCTGTACACCCTGATGCTCCTGCACGGCACGGAGCTGGCGCTTCCTTCGACGCGCGCGAAGTACGGGTTGAAGTCGCACTTCCGGATCATGCCCAGGGATTTCGGTAAGCTGTCGAACGGCCGGGTGGTCGTCGAGATTGAAGAAGTGGTGACCGCCACCGACACCCTCTCCTTCGAGGAGTACCAGAAGGCACGCCAGATCCATCTGGTCGTCAACGTCGTGTGCAACGGCAAGGGATTCGGACCGCTCTTCAAGCTCTTCAAAGAGGCGGGCGTTCCCTTCTTCGATCTTATTCACGGGACCGTTGAAGCGATGGCCGGCGCCCCCGAGCGCGTGCGCGCGATCGTCGACTCGTTCCGGCGGCTCACGCGGGAGGAGTTGTGGGACTCCGAAGCGGACCTTCGGGAGTTCGCGACCAGACACGAGAGCTACGAACGTCTCCTCAACGGCGGACTGGGCACCAACCTCATTCAAACCCACCTGGCGAAGAGCCTCCGCATCATGGAGGACTGGACCGGATTTCTGTTTCAGGTCGCCGAAGATGTGTTCGCGAGGCACAACGTGGCCGCAAGCAGGAAGGCGATGCTCGAGGAAGTCAAGCGCTTTTGCCAGGGACGGGTGCACAATCTCTGGGGGGAAGATCGTGGCGCCGACGTTCCGGTCTACGCGTTCCACTACGATCTACCCGCGTGGTATGTCCCGTCGAACAAATCGCCGCTCGAGGACTTCCGGCTTGCCGAGCCGAGGCGACTCGCGTTCAAGTTTCCGCCGGATGTGCTGGCCGAGACGAACG
>JAHFCS010000328.1 GCA_023249395.1 Gemmatimonadota bacterium | reverse complement strand
TCGCTGCGCGGTCGACAAGCAGGTCGCGGAAACGAAGCAGGCCAGCGCGCGAACCGACGAACCGCCATTGCTGGAGATCTTTGTTGAGCTCATAGAAGAAGCCGAGCTCTCGCCATTCATCACGAGCCGAGGCGTCGGTCGCAATACGTGTCACCCGGAACTCCGTTTCAGCAAGTACGGCTATCGGTTGTGCGCGTAACCCGCAAACCAAGGCTCGACGAGCCTTGAAGGAAGCGTAGCTTGCTAGCCTTGGTTTGTCGTGGTTGACGCGCTTGTCAGCCTGCAGACCCCTCGATCTTCGCGATGTATTTCACGCCTGCCACCTGTGCGAAATCCGCATCCTGAGTCCACAGCGTCGCACCCCAGGCACGGGCAGTCGCGAGCATCACGCTGTCAGCCATAGGCAGGCGCTCGTCCACGCTCACCCGTGCGGCGGAAAGTGCCACCGAGGGCGTCAGGTCGACGACCCGACCCTGTTGCATGAGCGCAACCGCCTGCAACGCATCACCCTCACCCCGCTGCTGCACGATCCTTTTGAACACCTCGTAGATACTGAGTGACGGAACGATGAGAGCGCCAGCATTCTCGATCGCATCAGCGAAGAACTGCGCGTTGGGACCGTCTGCGAGGTACTCGAGCCAGCCACAGGAATCGACAAGGTTCACAGACGATCATCCTCACGCGGCACATCGGTGTCGATGCCGCGCAGAAAACCACGCATCTTGGACGCCGGCTGCTCAGGGACGAGTTCGATGCGGTCGTCGTAAAGGATCGTCTGAACCTTCTGGCCCGGACGTAGCTCAAGGCGCTCGCGAATCTCCTTGGGGATGACTACCTGGAACTTGGGAGAGATCGTGACAGCTGCCATGGGGACTCCACTCATCGATAGCACTATCGTACAACGACTAGTCTATCGATAGCGATGCTGGAGTGCAACCTCGGCGTGCCCATCTTGGTCGCGCTTTCGGCAAGGGAGCCGAGAACTCGCTCGAGGCTCGACCTGCTTTCACCCTTCGGCGATATCATCTGCCGACGCAGCGTCAGCAACCTTACTCATTACCGACTCGAATGCTGATCTGTCGCCGAGTCCACCGCGCGCCTCCAGGTACTCCACAGTGGTTTGCGCAGTCATCGCCTTCATGACGTCGTCCACCGCCACCGCGATGAACTCGCTATCCCCCTTCTCGGCGGCGGCCTTGAGATAGGCGGCCATGTCTTCCTGGTCGCGAAGAAACATGCCGATCTCCCACTTCGACATACCTTGACCGATGCTACGGAAGTATCGCTCGCGCAACTCTCGATCGGCCTCCTCATCCCGCTGTGGCTTCTTGAGATCCTGCTTGGTCACCTCTTGGACGCCATCGTCCTTTCCCAGCGCTGTTCCAACGGCCTCGGCGACGCGCTGGCACTTGAATGCTGTCGCGCCGAGCAGGGCCATGCTGTAGCAGTCGCTCTCCACGTTGTAGAACATGCGGCTGAGGCTCTCCTCGTGAAGCGGCACGTCCTCGCCGAGGATTCTGCTCACAATCACCCAGCGGTGAGGATCATGGCCCTCCGCCAATCGTTGCCGCAGATCCTCGATCAGCTCCGGGTCCACGGGCTCGTCCTCGAGCACAGACAGCCGAGTGTCTGGATCGAGCGGCGAGATCTCGTTGAGCGCCGCCCCGAGACGCTCGCGTGCGTTCCCGAGCTCGTAGAGACTCTGCCAGTGCAGCCATCCATCCGCGGAGCCGCCAAAGAGCCGCGCCAGGCGTAGCGCCATGTCGGCATCGACGGGCTCTTCGCCAGCGAGCAGCCGCGCTGCGCGCCCGATGGGCACACGAATCGCCAGTGCAAACTCCTCGGCGGTGATCTGATAGTCGTCGAGGTACTGCGACTGCAACGTGCCGCCCAAGTGCGCCGGCTGGAATCGGCGACTACGCATGCGCGAAACCTCCTTCTGCCGCACCGAGCACTCGGTTGATGACTGACGTTTGAGCCTGCTCGCGACCCGCCGGCTTGGGCAGGACCACGATATGAATGTCCTCGCCCAGCAGGTTCAGGTATCTCACGAGGCGATCCAGCGAGAAGCCCTCGACCTTGCCCGATAGCAGTGCCGAAACCTTCGGCTGCGTGGTTCCGAGCAGCTCGGCAACCTCCCGTTGCGTTAGCCCCCGCGCAGAGACGATGCCGGCAAACTCTCGGGCGAGTGCGGCGCGAACCGCAAGCGGCTCGGGGGGTGTGGCGGGTTCGCGGTCTCTCGCTGGCATGGGCGCTCCTTCAGTGGCGTCAAACGGTGGTGGCAGTCAGCCGTGATGTGGTCGGGCGCGTGAATCCCAAGTCTCTCGGAGGGTCTCCCTCAGCAGAGCATCCAGCCCGTCGAGGTTCGTCGCTTCTCTGCGCCCTCGTGCTCTCGCGACGTTGCCGAGACGCTCGATCTCCGCGTCGAGGCCGCAGTCGGGCAGGAAGTCCTCGCGCAGGAACTCGCCCGGGTGAATGCGTGAAATGCGTCGGGAGCGCTGTCGGTCGATTGGCCGGCAGATTGTCGGCGACTTGTCGGTGGGACTGCTGCTCATCGGTGCTTCACCTCGAGGTATCGACGATAATCGGACTCGTCGACGGTTGAGCCTTTGAAGCAGCCTCTGAGGGCAGCGACCCTCGGCGATACTTCGTCAGCCGCCACGCGAGGGAATGTCAGCGCCGTCGCGCGCTTGACGAAGGCAGCCAGTTCCTCGTCTTCCCTGCACAGCGCCTCATACTGCTCGATCGGGATCAGGACCGCGATGGGAGTTCCACGCCGCGTGATGAACAGGGGCCGCCCGACTTTGCGCGCCCGTGCAATACAGACGGTGGGGCGACGTCGGAGCTCGGTGAGTGAACATGTGTCGATTGTGGTGCGGTCCATGCACGGCCCTCTCGACGGCCATAATGAGCCCGATAGGTAGACCCGTCACGCTCAGGCTGATTCAAGGGAGTATACCACATTTGGGATACTCAGGGACCGAGGGCATGCGCGTCAGAGGCGGAAGTGTTGCACTTCGAACTTGAACTTACGCGCCCGGAGCTTCACTTTCGCCCGGCCGCTTTGACACCGAGGATGTTCACGAAGATCGCGCCGGCGCAGGAGCCCAATACTCGAACCCTTCTGGCTGGGCGTCATGTCCGGCAGCAGCAACTCAGGCGACTCAGACTGACGGTACTCCAACGCGCTGGCGCCGCACCGATTGCGCGGTTACAGCCACTCAGACACAACCAGGAAGACGACGAGAATCGCCGCTATCCAGAGGAGCGTCTTGCCCGCCAATGGATTCGCAACGGGCCGTTGGTCTTGAATCGACTTCGATGTTCCAGCCGCGCGTGGCTGGGTAGGACGCAGCACCCCGGAGATGCGAGGTTGACATGGGCGCGAGTCGCGCGATCGGCTGCTGGCGACTGAAATGCATAGATCGGAGCCGGGCTGCCGATGCCGAGCGGGATACTCCAGGCAGTCTCGACACATCACCTTCGCCAACGTTGCTCCTTCGTGTCCCTCGTGCACCGTGCGTCTAACGTCTCTGCGCATGACCTGCGCGGACTCAGGATACCGCGAAGCGGGACGCGCCTCGGCGCGTCAGGTCGATGCGCTTGTTAGACGCCGGCCACGCAGCGTCTAGTCGGTCGACTG
>JAHFCS010000327.1 GCA_023249395.1 Gemmatimonadota bacterium | reverse complement strand
ACGTGCGCGAACGAGTCGACGTGCTGGCTCCCATCTACGCACAGGGGAGCATGGTGAGCCCCGCAGTCCTCGCCGACACGCTGATGTGGGTGGTGGAGCTCTATTCCGCTTCGTCGTGGTATCCTCTCAGCGCTCACTTCGTCCTCGCCGGTGAGGACCGTTCCTACTTCAGACACGCCGCGACAGCGCTCGTGAATGCAACGACAGGGAGGGTCACGCTCGTGTCCGACGCAATGCCGGACCCGATTGCCGTCGCCTGGCGGATGCGATTCCCGGCGATGTTCAGAGCCGGCCGCGGCGACATCCTGGATGCGCTCACGGCCAACCCATCCGTAGCACTACCAGGTGAGGGTGCAAGCGGATCATTCGCGCCTGGCAGCGCTTTCCGAAGCGAGGTCGCGCGTCTCTATGCACGTATGCGACAAGCACTTACGGCTGGCGACCTTAAGGCGTTTGGCGCCGCTTATGACTCACTCGGTGCGGTGATTGGACATGAGTGATACGCCGGCGCGGACTGCAGTCGTCGCTCTCGGCGGCAACGCCCTCTCGCCGCCGGGAGAGCGCTCGACGATAGCCGATCAGTTCAGGCACACGCGTGAGAGTCTCGCGCCAATCGTCGATCTCGCGCGCGACGGTTGGCGGATTTGCGTCGTTCACGGCAACGGTCCGCAGGTGGGTGACGAGCTCGTTCGCAACGAGGTCGCGCGCAACATCGTCGAGCCTCTTCCGCTCGGAGTCCTCGTTGCTGCCACGGCCGGATGGATCGGCTACATGATTCAGCAGTCGCTGGAAAACGCATTACGAAAGGCTGGGGCGGAGCGCCCTGTCACTACGATCATAACGCAGGTGCAGGTCGATCCTTCTGATCCCGCGCTTCGCAATCCATCCAAGTTCATCGGGCACAGCATCCCGGAGCAGAGAGCGAAGGAGCTGATCGCCGAAGGCCACTCCGTAAAGAAGGACTCGAACGGCATGTATCGCCGCGTCGTAGGAAGCCCGGCGCCGCTTTCAATCCACGATCTCGAGATAATTCGGCCGCTGACCGAGACGGGAACGGTCGTGATCGCCTGCGGCGGAGGTGGGGTCCCGGTTTACACGCATCCCGTCAGGGACCTCGAGGGAATCGACGCCATAATCGACAAGGACGCAGTAGCGGCTGTTCTGGCGCGGGAGTTGAGCGCAGATCTCCTTCTCATCCTGACGAACGTGGACGCTGTCTACGCTGACTGGGGAACGTCGTCGAAGCGTCCACTGTCGAGGCTGACCGTCGCGGAGGCGCGCGCGCTCGACGCACGAGGCGCGTTCGGCGAAGGAAGCATGGCACCCAAGGTGCGGGCCGCAGTCGATTACGTGACGGCGACCGGCGGACGGGCGATAGTCGCCGAGCTGAGTCAGGGAATGGAGGCGGTGCACGGTCGCGCGGGAACCACCATTGCCCGTTAACTTCTTCCCCACAATTCCAGAGACCAGAAGCTCGCGGCCGATCAGCGGGGCGGAGAACCATTGAATATTCACGAGTACCAGGCAAAGGAAATTTTTCGGGCGGCGGGAATACCGATTCCGCCCGGTGACGTTGCGACCACTCCTGCCGAGGCCGAATCCATCGCCAGGAAGTTCGGCGGCACCGTAGTCGTCAAGGCGCAGGTGCACGCAGGCGGCCGGGGAAAAGCGGGGGGCGTTAAGCTCGCGAAGACGCCTGACGAAGCGCGCGAGGTTGCCGAGCGCATCCTGGCGCTGACGATCAAAGGTCTCCCCGTGAAGAAGGTGCTGGTCACACCGGCAGCCGACATCGCGACAGAAGCGTACACCGGCGTTATCGTCGACCGCGCTTCGAAGCGCGCCGTGTTCATGGTCAGTCCAGCGGGCGGAATCGACATCGAGGAGGTCGCAGCGAAGACACCGGAGAAGATCCTGCGTCACTCGGTCGATCCCCGCTACGGACTGCAGACCTACGAAGCGATGCAGCTCGGCTTTTTCCTGTACAGCGACGTGAAGCAGGCGCGCGCCGCAGCGAAGATAATGCAACAGCTCTATTCCGCGTTTATCTCGAGCGGCGGCTCTCTCGCTGAGATCAATCCCCTCGTGACGACGCCGGCCGGCGTCGTCGTTGCGCTCGATGCCAAGATGGTAATCGACGACAACGAGCTGGACAGGCGGCCCGAGATTGCCGCGTTGCGTGACGAGTCGTCGGAAGATCCCAGCGAAGTCGATGCGAGGAACGCAAACCTCACGTTCATCAAGCTGGACGGCAACGTCGGCTGCGTGGTGAATGGCGCCGGGCTGGCGATGGCCACGATGGATCTCGTGAAATACTACGGCGGCGACCCCGCCAACTTTCTCGACATTGGCGGCTCATCCAATCCCGAGAAGGTCGTCGCGGCGCTCCGCATCATCACCTCCGACCCGAGCGTGAAGGCGATCCTGTTCAACATCTTCGGCGGCATCACCCGCACCGACGACGTCGCCAACGGGATCGTGACCGCCACCAAGCTCAATCCGCTCAAAGTTCCGATCGTGATTCGACTGACGGGGACCAACGAGGAGACAGCGCTCAAGATCCTCCAGGAGAACAGCTTCTCGGCCATGACCGACATGGACGAGGCGGTCAAGAAAGCCGTCGCGCTCGCGACTGGAGGGAAAGCAGCGTGAGCATCTTCATCGACTGCGACACGCGGCTCCTGGTTCAGGGCATTACCGGACGCGACGGCTCATTCCACGCCCGGCAGATGATCGAGTACGGTACACAGGTCGTCGGAGGGGTGACGCCGGGGAAGGGCGGACAGAAGTTCGACGGCAAGGTCCCGATATTCAACACCGTGGAGCAGGCGGTGAGAGAAACCGGTGTAAACTCCACGGTGATCTATGTCCCGCCGATGTTTGCCGCAGATGCGATGATGGAAGCAGCAGATGCCGGCATACCGTTCATTGTCTGCATCACCGAGGGCGTGCCGGTGCTCGACATGACGAAGGTCTATCCATTCGTCAGGGAAAAGGGAGCGCGACTGCTGGGACCGAATTGTCCGGGACTCATCTCTCCCGGAATGTCGAAGGTCGGAATCATACCGGGCGGAATCTGCAAACCCGGACCGATCGGTCTCGTCAGCCGCTCAGGAACGCTCACCTATGAGGTCGTCTTTCAGATGACGCGTGCAGACATGGGTCAAACGACCTGTGTAGGCATCGGCGGCGACCCGATAAACGGCACGAACTTCATCGACTGTCTGGCGGCCTTCGAGGCTGACCCCCAAACGAAAGCGGTGGTGATGATCGGCGAGATCGGCGGCACCGATGAGCAGGAGGCCGCGGTCTTCGTGAAAAAGAACATGACGAAGCCGGTTGTAGGATTCATCGCTGGCCAGACCGCGCCGCCCGGTCGAAGGATGGGGCACGCGGGCGCTATCATCTCCGGCTCGGCGGGAACTGCCGCGGAGAAGATGGAAGCCTTCGAGGCGAACGGGATCGGCGTCGCGAAGCGACCAATCGATGTCGTGGAGCTTCTCAGAAACCGATAACCAGATTATCAAGGGACAACGCCATGGCTGTAAGCAGGACTCTCACCATCATCAAGCCCGACGCATTCGGGTCCGGAAAGGCGGGAAAGATCATCGCCCATCTCGAGGACGCCGGCTTCAAGATCCTCGCATCGCGCGTTTTGACGTTGAC
>JAHFCS010000326.1 GCA_023249395.1 Gemmatimonadota bacterium | reverse complement strand
GGTCCCAAAGCCACTCGGCTTCTCGGCGTCCGAGCCAGCGCTGGAGGGTAGGCAGATCGTACTGCAGAACGTCGGGCACGGTGATCATCCCGAGGGCGGCAAGACGCTCCTGGAATTTTGGCCCGACGAGTGGAAGCTCTGCCAGTGTGAACGTGCGCAGGAATTCCTGCTCGGCTCCGGGCTCGACAATGTGCACACCGTCGGCACCGGTGCCGGGCTTGGGCTTCGCGCGCTCGACCGCGAGCTTGGCGACAAGTTTGTTCGTTCCGCCGCCCACCGAGATCGAGAGACCCGTTTCGCGCTGCACTTCCGCTCGGGTGCGATGTGCCGTTCGAGCGAGCGGCTCGTGATGATAGACGCCCTCGGTCCCGCCCATGTCGAGGTACCACTCGTCGATGCTTGCGCCTTCGACAATGGGAGCGAACCGCTCGAGTACTCCGCGGATCTCGCGGCTTTTTTTGGAGCATGCCTTTCGCGGTACCGGCACGCACATCGCGTCGGGGCAAAGTCTCAGAGCGCGGGCGATGGGCATCGCGGATCGGACCCCGAATTTGCGTGTCTCCCATGAGGCCGAGCAGACGACGCCGCGGCTCTCGCGCGATCCCCCTACTATAAGCAGTGGTGTTTTTCCGGCGCCGTCGGGGTCAATCATGCGTGCGACGGCGACGTAAAACGCGTCGGCGTCGGCGAGAAGGATTCGGCGTGCGATCGGTGAATTGGCCATGAGAGAGCGACATGAGTCCGCTGATGGCGCTCATGTCGCCTGTAGTATACGACCGGCCGCTCAGGAGGCGCGTTCAGAAAGTTCCCCTCTTGACGCTGTGTCACCTATAGGTTACGCTGTTAGATGTAACCTCTAGGTTACCTCCACCCCGGAGGTACCCGCACACCTTCGAAATTGACGGAGCGCGCAACATGCAGTCGAAGTCGATCGTTGATCTTGCAGATCAAATCTCCCGCAAGCGTGCTATCGGTGTAGCCGTCGCGGCAGGCGTATTCCTTCTTATCCAGGTCGTCGCCCGCCCGTTCTTTCTCGCCGGCGCCGACTCGGCGCATCTCTCACGACTCACGATGTGGGCGATAAATGCCGCCGCGCTTCTCCTGCTTCTCGCCACCGGCGGAGGACTCGTACAGAGAGGGAGCTTCGATCGCTTGTGAACGACGAGGTGTCACGCTCCAACTACAAGACGGCCGTGAATGTGGGATACTGGATTGCGATGACAATTGCGATGGGACTACACGTGGTGGCGGGCGATCGCGGGATGACGGCTCGCGAGGTCATTTATGTCATCGTAACACCGAGCATCGGGGCGGCGCTCCTGGCGTTCTCGTATCTGGAGCTCCGCGCACATCGAGATGCGTGAGCACCTGAAGAACCGCCTGCGAGAAGAGCGAGCTCGCCGAAATCTCACTCAGGCCGATCTCGCAACGATGGTCGGCGTGTCAAGAAAGACGATCAACACCGTCGAGAACGATGTTTTCATTCCATCGACGGTGCTGGCGCTGCGACTCGCACGAGCTCTTGGGACAACCGTGGAAAAGCTCTTTCAGCTTCCGGACTGAGTTGGCCTGCGCCCGGACCGATTGAGGAAGAAGCCTGCCGCAATTAGGACAGCGCCCACGGCAAGGAAGCCCATCGTCAGAAGTCCAGCTCCATGGGGAGTTCCGAATCTTGCGGCAAGACGATTGAGGACGAAACTCACCGCGCCGAAGGAGAAGAAAATCATTCCAAAGCCGAATAGAGTCATTGCCATCGTTGACCGCATGAATCCGTCCTGGGTTTCCGGTTATTTGAAGACGAGGGCGAGCCCCTGCACCGAATAATGCACCATTCCGAACGGCGGGGCTGATGCACGATCCACGCTACTTAACCAGCCGGAAACCTTTCGCCATCGATCCGGGCTGCCTGAGCTCGAGGCGGTCGTCCGGCCGCAGATTGCTGCACGGCAGCGGCGCATCGCCACACCGATCGTCCGCCACCGGATAGTAGACGGTCAGACCAGAGCGAGTGGTGGTGCGCGTGATTGCGAACGATGGCTGCGCGGCGATCGACTCATGGATCCCGATCGCGAGGGCAGCCCCGAACATTGCAAGCAGGAGGCCATGAGTCGAGTGACCCGCTCGGGTGTCACTTGGCGGCGGCAAATTCAACCGCGCAAGCGCCCAGGCGAGAGTCGCCACTCCGATCACCCACAAGGGACCAATGATGAATCGAATTGCCGGCGCTGTCGCGAACCACGCGCCGACCGCAACGAAAGACGGCAGGAGAAAAGTCGACATTCGCGGCAGTGACGACGCTGACTTTGCTCCAGTGCGCCGCCCACGGACGTACAGCCCCGCCGCCAGCAGGAGTGCTGTCGCTACCCCGATCACGTCTCGGTCGCGGGGAGTGTAGACAAGCCATCCATGAAACCATGGATACTCACCCGCGAGCAGCTCCGGCCGGATTCTGGGTCGCCGGGCCCAGGCGGCGATCCAATCAGCTTCGTACTGAACCATCGCCTTCGGAAGCCGCCACTCCACAGGAAACGAGCCCACGGACAACGGGTATGCGACATAGCCGCTGACGATGACACCGTGAGCCATCCAGAGTGCCGTGATGACGATCGTGGAGACTGCCATCCTGGCCAGGAGGATCATGCTCACGGTGCGCGTCCCACTCCAAAGAGCGACCCCAACCGTCCGACGGCGAAAAACGCAAAGCTCAGCTTGACGGTCACTCCGATCACCGCCAGAACAACGATTGCGAAAACTCTGTAATCCGAGCTCACCGGTGTCTTGCTCTGCTCGGATCCGGCCCCGTTCCGTGTGAGCAGTCTCAGGAGCTCGGCCGACAATACCACAGCTAATACGAACACTACGCCGTCAGGCGATAATCCAGCGGCGTAGCGCCGAGACTGCCACAAGACCACCGGCAGCATGAGAAGCTGAAACCACGCCGACAAGTCGATTCTGATCCGGTTGATGATTGCTTCGTGAGCTCTCACGATCCCGTTAACGATCGGCGGAAGAAACAGAAGACCGGTCGCAATCCGGAGACTTCGGCCGAGGATTTCAACTCGATCGACGAGCGCAGCGAAAAGGAAGAACGAGCTGTTCTTCGCGAAGTGGGGGTTCAGATACGCGAGTCCGGGTACCGCCGGGTAAGCTTGCGCCCATCGAACGCTCTGCCGATGGTAGTAGGCCGTGTCGTACTGCCGTTCGGGCCCGAGCGTCTGAGACGCTATGGCGACGCATGCCAGAAGAATGAGGACAGCGAGCCAGCCCCATTCACGCTCCATTGCCCGGAGCGCAACCTGCCAGCTCTTCCACTCCATCGAAGCGCCTGCCGCCCCGGCTATTCCCAACGGCAGGTATGCCCAGGGGGTGATCGGCAAAAACAGATGCCATGCAAGAAGGAATGCGACGCACAGCGCCCATCCCATCCACCAGTCCAGAAAAAGATCAGTCGGCTCCAACACGCTTGGCCGGACCAGTCTGCGAAAGACTGCGCCGAGTCCGCAAAAAAGAAGCGAGAGAACGAGCCACGCAGCCGATATGGTGGCCAGCTCTGCGATCAGCACGCGATCACAAGTTGGGCTTCGCCTGCTGGCCCCCCCGGCGCGGGATTCATGGTAGCGTGCCCTGCAGTTGCTTTCGGAAGATAGCAAGACATCTGCAAATTCATGTCATGCCAAGCC